>JBOHSP010000236.1:0-6360 GCA_050733275.1 Gemmatimonadales bacterium | reverse complement strand
AGTGGGCGGCGCTCGCGGGGCTCGCCTGGCTGGCGTTCTGGCTGCTCGCGCCGGCGTGGCCGCGCCGGCGCCTCGGACTCATCCTGCTGGGCGCCGTGAGCCTCGGCGCCGGGGCGGCAGCGGCGATCGAATGGCGCCGCCGCGCGCGCCCGGTGGGCGTCGTGGTGGTGGACACCGCCGCCGTGCGGGCGGCGCCCTACGGGACGGCCAGCGCGACGGCGACCCTGCAGGCGGGCGGGGCGGTCCTGACCGGCAGCCGCCACGGCGCCTGGCGCGAGGTGCGGCGCCCCGACGGCGTGCGCGGCTGGGTCCTCGCCAGCGAGATCGTGCCGCTATGACGAGTTGCATCCACGTCCTCGCGCCGCAGGTCGCCGACCAGATCGCGGCGGGCGAGGTGGTCGAGCGGCCCGCGTCGGTGGTCAAGGAGCTCGTCGAGAACGCGCTCGATGCCGGCGCGCGGTCGATCCGCGTCGAGCTCGATGACGGCGGCAAGACGCTGATTCGCGTGAGCGACGACGGCAGCGGTATGGATCCCGCCGACGCGAGGCTCGCGTTGCAGCGCCACGCCACCAGCAAGATTCGCGTCGCGGCCGACCTGATCGGCGTCGGCACGTTCGGCTTTCGCGGGGAAGCGCTGCCCGCGATCGCCTCCGTATCCCGCTTCGAGCTGGAGACCGCCTCCGGCGACGCACCCGGCACACGGCTGCGCGTGATCGGCGGCGCGCTCGAGAGCGCCGCGGACGCGGTGCGCCAGCGTGGCACCACGGTCACCGTGCGCGCGCTGTTCTTCAACACGCCGGCGCGGCGAAAATTCCTGCGCGCGACCACGACCGAGACGCGCGCGGCGGTCGAGGCCGTCACCGTGCTCGCCCTGACCCGCCCCGACGTGGCGTTCGCGCTGACCAGCGACGGCCGCGTGCTGCTCGACTGTCCGGCCGCCCGCGGGCGGGCCGATCGCGTGCGCGCGCTCTGGGGCACCAAGCTGGCCGACTCGCTGCTCCCCATCGCGCATCGAGCCGGGCCGCTCGAAGTCAGCGGGTTCGCGCAGCGCCCTGCCCAGGCGCGCCCCGCCGGGCGCAAGGGCTATGTGTTCGTGCGCGGCCGACCCATCCGCGATCCCTTCCTGCTGCGCGCGGCCGAAGCGGGCTATCGCTCGACCGTCGCCCCCGGCGACCGGCCGTCGCTGCTCCTCTTCCTGGAACTGCCCGGCGACGCGGTCGACGTCAACGTCCATCCGGCCAAGCTCGAAGCCCGGTTCCGTGACAAGTTCTTCGTCGAGAAGGTCGTCGAGGAGGCCGTGCGGCAGGCACTGGCACCGCTCGAGGCGGCGGCGCCCCTGGGGACTGGGGCCTCGGGCCTGGCGCCTACGGTATTCGCCGGTGGGACCGGTGTGCCGCTCAATCTCTTTCCCGCGACAGCCCTAGGCCCCAGCCCCCAGCCCCTCGCCCCGCCGCTGCTTCAAGTCTTCGACACGTACATCGTATTTCAGGTGGATACCGGCATTGCCGTCGTCGATCAGCACTCCGCCCACGAGCGCGTGCTGTACGAAGAGGTGATGCGCCAGCTCGGCGGCGACGGCGCTCCCGCGCAGCGCTTGCTGCTGCCGCTGACGCTCGAGTTCACCGCGGCGGAGCTCGAGGCGGTCGACGCGCACCGTGAGCTGCTGGCGCGGGTGGGCTACGAGCTCGAGCCATTCTCCGGCCGCAGCATCGTCGTGCACACCGCGCCCAATCCCCATCCGCGCTTCGACGCCGCCCGCTGTCTCCAGGAGCTGGTCGCGGACCTGGCGCGCGGCCGCTTCGGCGGCTGGCAGAACCGGCTGGAGCGCTTCGCCGCGAGCTATGCCTGCCGAGCCGCGATCAAAGCCGGTCACCGGCTCGAGCCCGACGAGATGCGCCGGCTCATCGAGCGGCTGCTCACCGCCTCGTTGCCCGCCCACGACGTACACGGCCGCCCCAGTCTGGTCCAGTTGCCCCGCGAGGAGCTCGAGCGACGGTTTGGCCGCGCCTGACCGCGGACACCCGACGCCCGTCATCGTCGGCGCCACCGGCGCGGGCAAGACCGCTGTTGCCCTGGCGCTGGGCCGGCGCCTGCCGATCACGGTGATTTCCGCCGATGCCCGACAGGTGTACCGGGGGCTCGACATCGGGACCGCCAAGCCCGACGCCGCGGCCCTCGCGCAGCAGCCGCATCGCGGGCTCGACCTGGTCGAGCCGGGGGAGCGCTACAGCGCGGGACGGTTCGCGCACGACGCCGCCGGGTGGCTGGCGGAGGCGCGGGCGGCCAGCCGCCAGCCCGTCATCGTGGGCGGGACGGGTCTGTATATCCGCGCGCTCGTCGAAGGCCTGTTCCGCGAGCCGCCGCTCGAAGAGCCGCGGCGCCAGGCGTTGCGGAACTGGACGACGGTGCTCGACGCCGGCACGCTGTCCCGCTGGGCCGGCCGGCTCGATCCGCAGTTCCCGGGCGGCGGCCGCCAACGGGCGGCGCGGGCCATCGAGGTGGCGTTGCTCACGGGCCGCTCGCTGTCGTGGTGGCAGCGCGAGGCGCGCGAAACGGGCGCGGTCCGGCCCTGGTACATTCACCTCACGTTGCCGCGCGCCGCGCTGCAGCAGCGGCTGGCCGCGCGTGTGGATCGCATGCTCGCGGCGGGGTGGGTGGACGAAGTGCGCCGCGTCCTCGCCGCGGGCGCCCCGCCCGATGCCCCCGGCCTCGACGGCGTGGGATATCGGGAGATCGTGGCGATGCTCGAGGGACGCCTGCCGGAGATCGCGCTGCGAGACGCAATCGTCGCCGCGACGCGGCAGTATGCGAAGCGGCAGGAGACGTGGTTTCGACATCAACTGCGTGCGGGGGGCGCGGTGCGCGGTGCGGGGGACATCTGGACGATTGACGTCACGGAGGGGCCTGAGGTGACCGCCGAGAAAATCCTCGAACGGTGGCAGGGTGTTACCGCCCACCGCGTACCGCGCACCGCGTACGATTCATGAAGATCGGCATTACCTGCTATCCGACCTACGGCGGCTCCGGCGCCGTCGCCACCGAGTTGGGGCTCGAGCTGGCGCGGCGTGGGCACGACGTACACTTCATTTCGTACGCCAGCCCGTTCCGCCTCCGCGGCTATACCGAGCGCGTGACGGTGCACGAGGTGACGCAGCTCGAGTACCCGCTGTTCGAGCATTCCTCGCCCTACGCGCTGGCGCTGGCCGTGAAACAGCACGAGGTGGCGCAGCGGGAAGAGCTCGACCTCATGCACGTCCACTACGCGATCCCCCATGCCGCCACCGCCTGGCTCGCCAAGCAGATGCTGCAGGAAGAGCGCGATCTCAAGATCGTGACCACGCTGCACGGCACCGATATCACGCTCGTCGGCCAGGACCCGTCCTACTATACGCTCACAAAGTTCTCGATCGAGCGGTCGGACGCCGTGACTGCGGTGTCGCGGTACCTGCGCGAAGAGACATACCGGGCGTTCGGGTGCGGGGACTGCAGCGTGGAAGTGATTCCCAATTTCGTCCCCACCGCCGACTACTATCCGCCCGAAGAAACGGGCGGCGGGGTCCTCGCGCCCGCGGGACACCGCGTCCTGGTGCACGTCTCGAACTTCCGGCCGGTGAAGCGCGTGCCCGACGTCGTGCGGATCTTCGCCGCCGTGCGCAAGGCGATGCCCGCGACCCTCATCCTCGTCGGCGACGGC
This sequence comes from Gemmatimonadales bacterium, assembly GCA_050733275.1. Lineage (GTDB taxonomy): Bacteria > Gemmatimonadota > Gemmatimonadetes > Gemmatimonadales > GWC2-71-9 > 20CM-2-65-7. Next base: position 2,666 of record JBOHSP010000236.1, on the reverse strand, counting down.
CCCGAGCGCGACGCCGCCGCGCACGAGGCCGACCAGCTCGGTTTGCGCAAGCACGTCCGGTTCCTGGGCAAGGTGGGGCACGTCGGCGACGTGCTGCGCGGCGCGGACCTCTTCCTGCTGCCGTCGGCCACCGAGTCGTTCGGGCTCGCGGCGCTCGAGGCGATGGCCTGCGGCGTTCCGGTGATCGCGAGCACGGCCGGCGGGATTCCGGAAGTGGTGACGGACGGCGAAACCGGCGCGCTCGCGCCCGCCGGGGACGTGGCGGCGATGGCGGGGCACGCCCTCCGCATCCTCCAGGATGCCGGCGAACACGAGCGCCTGCGCCGCAACGCGGTGGCCCGGGCCCGGGAGTTCTCCGCTGAGCGCGTCGTTCCCCGCTACGAGCGCCTCTACGAGGACGTGCTGCGATGAGGCTGCGGGCGCTGCCGCGCCTCGTCCGCGCGACGAATCTCCTCATCGCGGCGGCGGGGGTGCTGGCGGGCGGCTGGATCGCCCTCGGGCGCGTCGCGGTTCCCGGCGGCCTGCTGCTCGCCGCGCTCTCCGGCATCGCGCTCGGCGCCTCCGGCAACGTGTGGAACGATCTCTGGGACGTGCCGGCCGACCGCGTCAATCGTCCGGGGGCCCGCCCGCTGGCCGAGGGCGCCGTCTCGCGCGGAGCGGCGCGGGGGATCGTCGTCGCCGCCGGCGCGGTGGGGCTCGGGCTCGCGCTCCTCGTGAGTCCGCCGCTCGGCGCGCTGGGGGCCGCGGCCCTGGTCGTGATGCTGCTCTATTCGCCGGCGCTGAAGCCCCGTCCCACGATCGGCAACCTCGCGGTCGCGCTGGTCGCCGGGGTGCCGCCGCTGTACGGGGCGCTCGCGGTGGGGTTGCCGCGCGCCGGGCTCGTGCCCTGGGCGCTCGCGGCCTGGCTGCACCTCGTGCGGGAGATCGTCAAAGACGTCGAGGATGAGCCCGGCGACCGCGCGCTCGGGCGCCGCACGCTTCCCATCGTCGTCGGCCGGCGTCCCGCGCAGGTCGCGGCCGCCGGCGTCGGGCTGCTGTTCGTTCCCGCGAGCCTGCTGCTGCCCCGCGCGGCGGGGTACGGCACGGCGTACTTCCTCATCGCGCTGCTCGCGCAGATGGCCGTGCTCGTCGCGGCGACCTGGCTGCTGCTCGACCGCGTCGCGCCGGTCAGCGCGGTGCTCAAGACCGCAATGGTGATCGGCATCGTCGCCCTCGTCGCCGGGAAGGTCACGTGAGCGTCTGGGACGGTCTCGTGCTGGGGTTGGTGCAGGGCTTGACCGAGTTTCTGCCCGTCTCGAGCGATGGGCATCTCGTGCTCGTGGGGACGCTGCTCGGCGTCGCGACGCCCGGCGTCTTCGTCGAGGTCGCGCTCCACGTCGCCACGCTGGGCGCCGTGCTGGCCGTGTTCGGCGCGCGCCTCGTGGCGCTGCTGCGCGATGCGCTGCGCGGCAACGGCGTGGCGCTGCGCTACCTCGGGCTGCTCGCGCTCGCCACGGTGCCGGCGGGCCTGGTGGGCCTGCTGCTCAAGTCGCTGGTCGAGCGCACGTTCGATTCCTTGTGGTTTGCGGGCGCCGGTTTTCTCGTCACCGGCGTGATGCTGTGGACGACCCGCGGCCATGGCGGTACCGGCAGCCGCGCCCTGCCGCGGGCCGGCGCCGCACTCGCGATCGGCGCCGGGCAGGCGCTCGCGATCCTGCCCGGCGTCTCGCGCTCCGGCATGACCGTGGGTCTGGGACTGTGGAGCGCGCTCACACCAGCCGCCGCGGCGGAGTTCAGTTTCCTGCTCGCCGTGCCCGTGATCGCGGGCGCCGCCGTGCTCGAGCTCCCCACCGCCCGCGCGGACATCCACGCCGTGGGCCTCACCCCGTTGCTGGTGAGCTGCGCCGTGGCGCTCGCCTCCGGCATCGTCGCGATCCGCTGGCTGCTTGCCGTCCTGCGCCGCGGCCGGCTGCACGCCTTCGCGCCCTACTGCTGGGCCGTGGGGCTCTTCACGCTGGCGTACGCGGTGTGGCGATGACGGCGGACCGCAGCGCCGGCGCCGAGCTGACCCGCCGCTGGGACGTGCCCCACTGTCTCGTGCTCCAGACCGTCACGTCGACGCTCGACGCGGTGCACCGGCTCGCCGCGCACAGCGCGCCCGGGGGCAGCGTCGTGATCGCGGCCGAGCAGACCGCGGGGCGAGGGCGGGACGGGCGCACCTGGCACTCGCCGCGCGGCGGTGCCTGGATCGGCGTGCTGCTGCGTCCGCCGTTTGCGCCGCAGGGCGTGCTGGCCATTCGCGCCGGCCTGGCGGTGGCGGACGTCGTGGACGAGATGACCGGCGGCACGCGCGCCCAGCTCAAGTGGCCCAATGACGTGTTGGTCGACGGCCGCAAGCTGGCGGGGATCCTGTGCGAAGGGCGCTGGCAAGGCGGGGTGGCGCAATGGCTCGCACTGGGGGTCGGGGTCAACGTCGAAAACCCGATCCCACGGGAGATCGCCGCAGGCGCCATCGCTCTGCGCGACGTGCTCCCGGATGTGCGGCTCCCGGCCGTGCTCGATCGGCTCGTTCCCGGATTGTCCCGGCTCCCGGCGCACGGCGCAGGGCTCACGCCTGTCGAGTGCGCCGCCTTTGCCCGCCGCGACTGGCTGCACGGGCGGCGGCTCGCGATGCCGCTGGCCGGGCG
>JBOHSP010000235.1:0-4067 GCA_050733275.1 Gemmatimonadales bacterium | reverse complement strand
GTCCACGCGGCGCCCGCGGTAGCGCCACGCCTCGCGCGGCTCGGTGCCGATGAACGTGTAGCGGGCCCAGCGCTCGCCGCCCACCAGCGACTCGAGGAGGAACGCGAACGGCGGCCGCGCGATCTTGGTGAGCAGGCCGACCGGCGTGTCCGCATCGGTCACGACTTCCCGGATGACGGGGACGACCGCGACGGGGCCGGCGGCGCGCGCCGCGCGGTCGAGAAACTGCTGGCGGGGGTCGTTCACCTTGATCGGCCCCGCGCGCTCCGTGAGATTTCGCGGCGATGGCCTCGTCGTCCTGTCGTCTCCTCGCCGCGGTGCTCCTGCTGCTGCTGCTGCCCCGCCGCGCCCCGGCGCAGGCGTGGAACGGCGACTCGGCCCTGGCGCTGGCGCGCCGCGCCATGGTGCGACGCGAGCGCGCCGCCGGGGACACCGCGCTGCGCGACTACAAGGCCCAGGCGCACGGGTTCCTGTTCTTTCTCGGGCAGTTCGGGGCCGGCCTCACGGAGCCGCCCCGGCTCGTCAAAGCCGACCAGCTCGAGCTCGAAGTGTACTGGAAGGCGCCGCAGCTCAGCAAGCAGCGCATCATCGGCTGGCGCGAGGGCACCAACCTCCCCACCGACATCAATTATCATCGCGACCACCTCGGCATCGTGCAGAACAATTTCGGCCGCATCGTGCGGCTCGGCGAGGGTGACGAAGTCCGCGACGTGCCCCATCCGCTCGCCCCCGCCGGGATCGCGCTGTACGACTTCCGCCTGGGCGACACGGTCACGATCGTCCTCCCGCAGCGCCCGGTCCGCGTCGTGGAGCTGCACGTGCGGCCCAAGGACTTCGCGCAGCCGCGCCTCGTGGGCACGCTGTTCATCGACATCGCCACGGCCGATCTGGTGCGGCTGGCGTTCAGTTTCACCCCGCAGGCCTACCTCGATCCCCAGCTCGAAGACGTCAGCATCGTGCTCGACAACGCGCTGTGGGAAGGACGCCACTGGCTGCCCTACCGCCAGGAGATCGAAATCCGGCGCCGCGCCACGTGGCTCGACATTCCCGCCCGCGGCATCATCCGCGGCCGCTGGGAGATCGACAATTATGTGTTCAACCTCGGCCTCGTCGACCGCTGGTTCGCGGGCCAGGAGATCACGGCCGTGCCCCAGGCGGAGCGGGACGCGTTCCCGTGGGCGATGTCGCTGGCCGCCGCCGTCCAGCAGGTCGCGGAGCCGATTCGGGCGGGCGAGGAAGATCTCGACGGCGTGCGCGCCGAGGTCGCCCGGATCGCGGGCCGGCGGGCCCTGACGGGCCTGCGCGCCGAGCGCCTGGGGGTGCGGCGGGTCAGCGATCTGGTGCGCGCGAACCGGGTCGAGGGGCTCGCGCTCGGCGCGGGCGTCGTGTGGCGCCCGCCTCGTCCGGCGGGCGGCGGGCTGGAAATCCGGGCCCTCGTGAGCTACGGCTTCGCCGATCGGGCGGCCAAGGGCCTGCTGGCGGTGACGTCCGCCGACGGATTCGAGCTCACCGGCTACCGTCAGGTCCGCGACGTGGCCGATGAGCCGGTCATCGCCCCGCTGCTCAATTCGATCGCGTCCCAGGAGTTCGGCGATGACTACGGCGACTACTACCGCGCGACGGGGATCCGGCTCGCCGTGCAGCGGCGCCTCGGTGACACGCGCGGCGCGTGGCGGGCCAGTGTGACGTACGAGCGCGTCGCGTCGCTCGCCGTGCGCGCGCGGCCGGCGACGGGCACCTTCCGCCCCAATCCCGCCGTCCGCGACGGGGACTACACCACCGCGTCGCTCACGCTGCGGCGGCGCAGTGCCGGGTTCGCCGTGCGTCGTGATGTCGCCGGCGAGCTGACCATCGAAGGGGGCGCGCCCGGCGGCAGCGGGCGGGGCTACTGGCGCGCCAGCGGTCGGGCGCACCTGCTGGTTCCCGCCGGCGGCAGCCGGCTGCTGGTGCGCGCGTGGGGGGGCGTGGCCGGCGTGGCGCTGCCGCCACATCGCGCCTTCGTGCTCGGCGGCCGCGGCACCCTGCTCGGCGACGCGTTCCGGAGCTGGGGCGGCCGGCGGGCGGCGCTGCTGCACGTCGAGTGGCGGACGCCGGTGCCGTTTTTCCGCGTGAGCGCGGGCGGCTACGCGCGCACGCCCGGCACCATCACCGTGTTTACGTACGCGGCCACCGGATGGAGCGACGAGCCGCTCGCGGGGACGCCGTGGCGCGCGACCCCGGGCGCGCGGCTGACCGTCGGCGCGGGCGTCGAGTGGCTTGGCGTGTTTCGGCTCGAAGCGGGATACGGCGTGCAGAGCCGCCGCGTCAGCGTGGCGTTCGACGTCGCGCGCGACTTCTGGGAGATTTTGTGATCTCAGCTACTGGACTGGGCGGGCGGCGGAACTAGGTTAGGAGCAGCATATGCCCGTGACCGCCTTTCCCGACGAGTGGCTCGCCCAATCTCTCGAGGGCCTGCTCACGCCCGAGCTGCTCGGCGAGCTGCGGGGCAAAGCCGCTCCAGGGCGGACGCTGTGGGAGATGCTGGTCGCGGAACGGCTCGCCACCGACACCGAGATCGTCGAAAAGCTGTCCCATCGGTTTCGGCTGAAGATCGCCGACCCGACGACGATCGATCCCGCGATTCGTGAAGGCGTGCCCGAACAGTTGGCCCGGCGCTACCGCGTGCTGCCGCTGCGCCTCACGGACTCCTACCTCGAAGTCGCGACGGCCAATCCGTTCGACCTCGACGCCGAGAAGGCGCTGGCGTTCGCGACCGCGCGCGAGATCCGCATGCTGCTGCTCGCGCCCGCCCGGATCAGCGAGAAGCTCGACGAGATGTACCGTCCCGAGAAGGCGTACGACAAGCTCATCGAGGGCATGGCCCAAGCGGAGGTGCTGCAGCTCGAGGATACGAAGCCCGAAGAGCTCAACGTCTCCGAAGCGGATGCCAGCCAGAAGCCCGTCGTGCGGCTCGTGGACATGATCATCTCCGAAGGCATTCTCTCGCGGGCGAGCGACATCCACGTGGAGCCGGAAGAGGGCGGCATCGCGGTGCGCTACCGCATCGACGGCGTGCTGCGACAGGTGATGAAAATCCCGCGGCAGGCGGGGCTGCCGCTGATCTCGCGGATCAAGATCATGTCGTCGCTCGACATCGCCGACCGGCTGCGGCCGCAGGACGGGCGCGCCCGGGTCGCCGTGAACGGCCAGCCCATCGACCTGCGCGTGTCCACGCTGCCCGCCGCGCAGGGCGAGAAGGTCGTGATCCGCATCCTCGATGCCCGCGCCACCGTCAAGTCGCTGGACTCGCTCGGCTTCAATCCGGGAGAGGCCGAAGCGATCGGCCAGCTGCTGCAGTATCACGAAGGCGTCATTCTGGTGACCGGGCCGACCGGCTCCGGCAAGACCACGACGCTGTACTCGATGATCCGCCAGATCCAGACCGAAGGCGTGAACATCGTCACCGTCGAGGACCCGGTCGAGTACCGCATTCCGGGCATCGTGCAGGTGCAGGTGCAGGAGAAGGCCGGTCTCACGTTCGGCTCGGCGCTGCGCTCGATTCTGCGGCAGGACCCGAACGTGATTCTGGTGGGCGAGATCCGCGACCGCGAGACGGCGCAGATCGCCGTGCAGGCGTCGCTGACGGGCCACCTCGTACTCTCGACGCTGCACACCAACGATGCGGCGAACGCGGTGACGCGGCTTGTGGACATCGGAGTGGAGGCCTACAAGATCGCGGCCGCCCTGCGCGGCATCATCGCGCAGCGGCTGATGCGCAAGCTCTGTGCCACGTGCAAGGAGGTATGGATGGAGGCGCCGCCGGAGAAGCTGCGGCGCTGGATCCCGCGCGGCACGCCGCTGTACCGGGCCGCGGGATGCCCCGACTGTGCGATGACCGGCTACCGCGGGCGCTTCTCGATCATCGAGGTGCTCACGGTCTCCGCGGAGGTGGAGCGGCGCGTCGCGGCGGGCGAGCCGGCGGACAAGATCGCGGACGCGGCGCGGCGGGCGGGCATGAAGTCGCTGTGGGACAGCGGCCTCGCGCACGTGCTCCGGGGGGAATCGACGATCGACGAGCTGCTGCGCGT
>JBOHSP010000234.1:0-3665 GCA_050733275.1 Gemmatimonadales bacterium | reverse complement strand
ATGATGTACCGCGGGCGGCAGATGGCCCACATCGAGCTGGGCCGCGACGTGCTCGACCGCGTCGCGCAGGAGCTGAAGGACATCGGCAAGGTCGAGCAGGAGCCGAAGCTCGAAGGGCGCAACATGTCGATGGTGCTGGCGCCGAAATAGGGGCTCGGGCCCAGGGCCTCGGGACTCGGAACTTCCGAGCCCCGAGTCCCGAGCCCCGAACCCCGCATCACCGAGGTTCAAATGCCCAAGCAGAAATCGAAACGTGCCCTCCGGAAGCGTGTGCGGCTGACCGGCTCCGGCAAGTTGCGCCGCTATCACGCGAACAAGCGGCATATCGCCACGAAAAAGCATCCCAAGCGCAAGCGGCGGCTGCGCAAGGCGACGCTCGTGTCACACGCCGACCGCCGCCTGAAGCGCCTGCTGCTGGCGTAAGGAGAGACCGTGCCTCGCGTCAAGAGCAACGTCGCGCGCCTCAAGCGCAAGAACAAAGTCATGAAGCTCGCCAAGGGCTACTACGGCGGGCGCAGCAAGCTGTGGAAAGCCGCCAAGGAAAGCGTCGAGCGCGCGGCGAAGTACGCCTACCGCGACCGGCGGCGCAAGAAAGGCGAGTTCCGGCGTCTCTGGATCACCCGCATCAACGCCGCGGCCCGGCTCCACGCCCTGTCCTACAACCGGCTGATGAACGGCCTGCGCAAGGCCGGCGTGGACATCAACCGCAAGCTGCTCGCCGATCTCGCCGTGCGCGACCCGGTGGCGTTCGGGCAGATCGCGGAGGTCGCGAAGAAAGCTCTCTAGCATGAGCGACCTCCTGGCAGCACTCGATGCGCTGCGGGAGCGTCTGCACGAGATTCCGCAGGCCGACGACCGCCGGCTCCCGGAGCTCAAGACCGAGCTGCTGGGCCGCAAGGCCGGCGCCCTCACCGCCATTCTCCGGGCGCTCCCCACCCTCGATCCCGAGACGCGCAAGACGGTGGGGAACGCCGCCAACGCGCTGAAGCGCGAGCTCGAGGACGCGCTCGCGGCGCGCGAGCGCGTCCTCAGCCGCGCGGCCCGCGAGAGGGCCGGCGGCGTGGGCGAAGGCGGCGCCGACCTCACTATGCCCGGCCGCGCGGCGTGGCGGGGCGGCCTGCACCTCGTCACTCAGGTCGTGGACGAGATCTGCGACATCTTCCGCGAGCTCGGCTTCACCCGCGCCGTGGGGCCGGAGGCGGAGACCGAGCGCTACAACTTCTACGCGCTCAACTTCCCCAAGGACCACCCGGCGCTCGACGCCCAGGACAGCTTCTATCTCGGCGACGACGTCGTGCTGCGCACCCACACCTCTCCCGTGCAGATCCGCACGCTGGAGCGCTATCCGCCGCCCATCCGCGTCGTGATCCCCGGCCAGTGCTACCGGCGCGATCCTTTCGACGCGTCCCACTCCCCCGTGTTCGAGCAGATCGAGGGGCTCGCCGTGGACGAGGGCCTCACGTTCGTGGACCTCAAGGCCACGCTCACCACGTTCGCGCGCCGCTTCTTCACCAGCGACACGCCGGTGCGCTTCCAGCCGTCCTACTTCCCGTTCACAGAGCCGTCGGCCGAGATGTACGTCGGCTGCCGGATCTGCCAGGGCGCGGGATGTTCCACCTGCAAGCAGACCGGCTGGATGGAGATCCTCGGCTCGGGGATGGTGCACCCCGCGGTGCTCGAGAACTGCGGCGTGGACGCCGAGCGCTACACCGGCTTCGCCTGGGGCATGGGGCCGCAGCGCATCGCCATGACGCGCCACGGGATCCCGGACATTCGCCTGTTCTTCGAAAGCGACATGCGGTTCTTGAGGCAATTCGCGGAAGGGTCATCAGTCGTCAGTTCTCAGCCATCAGACCGACAACTGACAACTGACAACCGAGAACTAAAGTGATCGTCTCGCGCCGCTGGCTCGAGAGCCTGCTCGGCGGCATCGCGCTCGATCCGCGCGACGTGGCCCGCCGCCTGGCGGCGCAGTGCGCCGCCGTGGACGCCGTGGTGCCGCTGCACCAGGACCTGGGCGACGTCGTGGTCGGCCACGTGCTCGAGGTGCGCCCCCATCCCAACGCCGACCGCCTGTCCCTCTGCTCCGTCGACGCGGGCGGGGGCGCGCCGCTCGAGGTCGTGTGCGGCGCCAGCAACGTGCAGGCGGGCAAGCGCTACCCCTTCGCGCCCGTGGGCGCCACGCTCCCGGGCGGCGTCCGCCTCGAGCGTCGCAAGATCCGCGGCGTCGAGTCGAACGGCATGCTGTGCTCGGCGCGCGAGCTGGGCCTCGGCGCCGACCACGCCGGCATCCTCGAGCTCGAGACCGACGCCGCGCCCGGCACACCGTTCGTCGAGGCGATTCCCGTCGCCGATCACACGCTCGAGCTCGACGTCCCGGCCAATCGGCCGGACTTGCTGTGCCATCGCGGGGTGGCTCGCGAACTCGCTGCGAGCCTGGGAGCGACGGTGAAGCTGCCGGAGATCGGGGGAAGGGGGGAGGGTGGGAAGGTTGGAAAGTGGAACCTTCCCACCTTCCAACGTTCCGACGCTGTCGTCGACGGCCTCGAAGTGAGGCTCGAGGATCCAGAGGGCGCTCCCCGCTACATGATCGCGGTGATTCGCGGCGTGCGGGTCGGGCCGAGCCCCGCCTGGCTCGCGCACCGCCTGCAGTCCATCGGCCAGCGCTCCATCAACAACGTCGTGGACGCCACGAACTACATCCTCTTCGAGCTGAATCAGCCGCTGCACGCGTTCGATCTCGCCAAGCTCCGCGGACCTGCCGTCGTGGTGCGGCGCGCGCGGCCTGGTGAGGAGATCGTCACGCTGGACGGTGTCACCCGAACGCTGACGGCCGAGATGACGGCGATCTGCGATGATCAGCGGCCACAGATTATCGCCGGGATCATGGGAAGCGCCGAATCAGAGGTATCTGCGGCAACGACGGACATCGTCCTCGAGTGCGCCTATTTCCAGCCCACGCGTATTCGCCGCACGCGGCGGGCCCTCGGCATCGCGAGCGAGTCGAGCTACCGCTTCGAGCGCGGGATCGACGTGCTGGCGATGCCGGCGGCGCTGGAGCGCGCGATCGATCTCATCCGGGCCGTCGCGGGCGGCACGATGCCCGAGCCGCCGCTCGATCTGTGGCCCGCGCCCGAGCAGCCGCGCACCGTCTTCCTCCGCGAGGCGCGCGTCGCCCACCTCCTGGGCGTCCCGGTCCCGCGCGACGAGATCGAGCGCCTGCTCGCGGGGGTGGGATTCGTCGTGGCCCCGCGCGATGCGCGCATGGCCGTGCAGGTCCCCAGCTGGCGGCCCGATGTGCAGCGCGAAGTGGATCTCATCGAAGAGGTCGCGCGGCTGCGCGGCTACGACGCGTTCCCGACGGAGCTGCGCAGCTACCGCCCCGGCACCGTGCCCGATGCCCCATCGGAACTGGTGCTGCGGCGCATCCGCGAGCAGCTCGCCCGCGCCGGGCTGTACGAGGCCCGCACGCTGCCCCTCGGCCCCGCCGACAGCCCCGACGCGATCGCCATCCAGAACCCCCTCTCGGCCGAGGAGGCCCACCTGCGCAGCCGCATCCTGCCTGGCCTCGTGCGCCGCGTCGAGCACAACTGGTCGGTGGGCGAGCGGGATGTTCGCCTATTCGAGGTGGGGACGGTGTTTGGGAAGGTGGGAAGGTGGGAAGG
>JBOHSP010000233.1:0-2353 GCA_050733275.1 Gemmatimonadales bacterium | reverse complement strand
GCGCAGCAGCGGCCCGGCCACCGCGTCGAGCACCGCCTCGACCCGCGAGCCGGCACCGGGCGCCGGCAGCGCCGCGTCCCCGAACAGCGTCCGCAGGAACGGGATCAGCAGCACGAACGTGAACCCGTCGAGCACGGAGGCGAGCACCGTGGCGGCGATGGTGGCGACGAACAACGGTTTGTACGGCCGCAGCAGGGCGAGCAGGTTCACCGGCCGCCGCCCCGCCGCGGCGTGAGCAGCGCCACGGGCAGGATCATTTCCTCGGGCGTGGCGCCGCCGTGGAGGAACGAGCCGCGGTAGCGCGCCTGATACTCCCGCAGCTTGGTGGGATAGACGAAGAAGCGGTCGCCCGTGGCGATCAGCAGCCGCACGCCGAGGCCGCGGGCCGGCAGGCCGTACGCCTTCAGGTCCTCCACCAGGATCGCGGCCCCGGGATCCTCGGCCCGCAGGTCCTCGCCGAACTTGTAGCGCAGGTTGGCCGTCGCGTCGCGCTTGGCGAACACCGTGGCCGGCGTGTCGCAGTGGATCGAGCCGTGGTCGGTGGTGAGCAGGACGGGGACGTTGCGCCGCTCCGCTTCCTGCAGCGCCGCGAGCACCGGCGAGCGCTCGAACCAGGTGCGCGTGAGCCCGCGCAGCGCGTCGGCGTCGCGCGCGACCTCGTAGAGAATCGCGTGCTCCGAACGGCCGTGCGTGAGCTGATCGATGAAGTTGAACACCAGCGCCGTCACGCCCGGCTGGGCCAAATGCGCCGGCAAGCGGCGCAGCAGATCGGCGCCGTCCGCGGCGGTGAACAGCTTCTCGTAGCGCGCCGGCACCGGCTCGCCCACCAGCTCGCGGAGCTGCTCGGTCAGCAGCTCGGCTTCGTGCGCGTTGAGGCTCTCGTCGTCGGCGGCCCCGCCCCACCACTCCGGGTGGCGGGCCGCGATCTCCATCGGAAACAGGCCGCTGAACACCGCGTTGCGCGCGAACGGCGTGGCGGTCGGGAGGATGCTGTAGTAGTGCGATTCCTCGACGTCGAACAGCGGGCTGACGAGCTCGCGCAGCACGTCCCACTGATCCAGCCGCAGGCAGTCGATGAGGACGAACAGCACCCGCCCGGTGCGGCGCAGCGCCGGCACCAGGAACTCCGCGCCGACGTCCACCGACAGCGGCGGCCGGTCGCTTTCGGGCTGCGCCAGCCAGCGCGGGTAGTTGCGCGCGATGAACCCGGCGAAGTCCTTGCGCAGGCTGTGCTGCAAGTTGCGCAGCGCCTCGGAGAGTCCCGGCTCGGCGGCGGCGGCGAGCCGCACCTCCCACTGCGCCAGCTCCCCGATCAGCTCGACCCACTCGCGCCACGCGAGACTCGAGCCGCGCCGGCCCTCGAGCTGGCGGAACCGCGTGACGAAGTCGCGCGCCAGCCGCTGCTGGCGGATGCGGTCGCCTTCGAGCAGCCGCGTGACGACCGAGAGCACCTGCCGCGGGTGTACCGGCTTCACGAGGTAGTCGTCCACCTCGATGCCGATCGCGTCGCGCAGCGTGCCCTCGTCCTCGCTCTGCGTCACCATCACCACCGCCATCCCCGGATCGATGGCGCGGATTTCGGGAACCAGGTCGAGCCCGCGGCGGCCCGGCATCTGCTCGTCGAGCAACACCACGCTGTAGGGCTGGGAGCGCAGCAGGGCGAGCGCGTCGTCGCCGTGGGCGGCCTGCGCCACCGCGAAGCCCTGCTCCTCGAGAAAGCGGCGATGAGCGGCGAGGCCGTCGATTTCGTCGTCCACCCAGAGAATGCTTTTCGGACGCGGCATCTTGCGGCCAAAGCTAGTCCGGCTGGCGGAGCCGGGCAACGCGCGACTACATTGGCCGCGTGTCGCGCGTGCTCTGCGTCCGCTTCAGCTCCATCGGCGACGTGCTCCTCACCACTCCACTCGTGCGCGCGTTGAAACGGCGCTACCCCGACGTCGCGCTCTCCTTCGTGACCAAGCGGGCCATGGCGCCGCTGCTGTCGGACAATCCCCACATCGCCCGCGTGGTCACGCTGGAACCGGGCCAATCGGTGCTCGATCTCGCGCAGCATCTGCGTGATCTGCGGCCCACGCACGGCCTCGACCTGCACGGCAGCCTGCGCAGCGCCACGCTGCGGCTGCTGGTGCGCTGCCGCTGGGCGGGCTACGCCAAGCGCAAGCCGGCGCGCGCGGTCCTGATCGCCACCAAGCTCGACCTCTACGGCCGGCACACACCGGTCGCCGAGCGCTACTTCGAGGCCGCCCGGGGCGCCGGCCTCGACGTGGCGCCCGACGGCGGGCCGCCGGAGTTTTTCCTGAACGACGCGGCGCGGGCGCGGGTCGCGCGCTGGCTCGGCGAGCAGGGCTTGGGC
>JBOHSP010000232.1:0-5463 GCA_050733275.1 Gemmatimonadales bacterium | reverse complement strand
GCCGTCACGTGCGGCGTGGCGCTCGGCGTGCCGCCGGGGCGCGACCCCGCCGTGCTGAGCCGCTGGGTGGCCGAGGCGGTGGAGCGCGGATACCGACGCGTGAAGATCAAGGTCGTGCCCGGCTGGGACCGCGATGCGGTGGCCGCCGCGCGCGCGGGCCTTGCGGGGGCGGAGCTGCCCCTGACGGTGGACGCCAACGGGGCCTACGAGTGGCCGCGCGACGAGGTTCTGCTCCGTGCGCTCGACGAGGCAGGGCTGCTCTATATTGAGCAGCCCCTCGCCCCCGACGAGCTGGTCGGGCACGCCCAGCTATCGCAAGCGTTGCGCACCCCCATCTGCCTGGATGAAACGCTGCGTGACGCGCGCGCGGCGCGGCAGGTCATTGCCTTGGGCGGGCCCAAAATCTGGAACGTCAAGGTGCACCGCGTCGGGGGGCTCACTGAGGTGTGCCGGATCTACCGGCTGGCCGATGAAGCGGGAGTCGAGCTCTGGGCGGGGACGATGCCGGAGTCCGGTATCGGCTCGCAATGTGCAATTGCCGCGGCCGCCCTGCCGCGGTTCATCTACCCGTCCGATCTCGAGCCCTCGACGCGCTGGTTCGGCCGCGACCGCGACGTGATCAAGCTCGTGATGGGCCGTGACGGCCGCATGGCGGTGCCGCAGCAGGCGTGCGCGCGGCTGCTCGATCCGGGACGCTTCCGCGCCGCCGCGCGCCCGCTCGGGTCTTGACGGCGCCCGTACTTTTGGGGCGCTATGACTAAGCCAACTACCGATTACTGGGCGACACATCTCTACCTCAGCCCGCGGGAGCGGCCCAAGGCCGACCAGCCGGTCCGCGATTTGCCCCCGCGGGCGGCGCAGCGCTTCAAGAAGGCCCGTGAGGAGCTGCGCGGCCTGCGCCACGTCACCGAACAGGTCGTGTATCTCGGCACGGTCTGGAAGTGGGTGTGGATGTACGAGGTCGGCGGCCGCAAGCTCGGCTATCTGCACCCGATGACCTCGGGCGTGAGCGGCACATTCGTGCTGAACGACGTCGAAGAGCAGGAGATCGGCGCGACCAACGGCGTGCCGCGCACCATCCGCCAGGCGGTGCGCGACGGCATCCGCAGCGGGGGCGTGCGGCACTGCTGGCTGGAGTTCTCCGACCTGCCGACCGTCGCGGCGTTCGTCGACGTCGTACGGCTCAAGTACCAGTTGCTGGCGCGTCCCGAGTAGGAGCGCGGCAACGGTTTGTAGGGGCACCGCAACGTTTGTAGGGGCACGGCATGCCGTGCCCCTCCCTCCACCGGGGCGCACGCCGTGCCCGCCGCACCGGGGCGCACGCCGTACCCGCCGCACCGCGGCGCCCTTGTGTCGAATTCCCCGGCGGCGCTACATTCGGAAGCCCGTGCCGCGACCTGCGCGGGCCCGCAGCCCGAGCATCGCAGCATCCTGGACCCAACACCGATTCGCCATCGAGGCCATCTGCGCTTAACCGGGATCGTCATGCCGCTGGTTCTCGCTCTTCCGGGAGGGCTCGCGGCCCAGGCGGGGGACGTCGAACGCGCGCAGGCTCCCGCCGCGCCGTTCCAGGCGCCGGTCATCAGTGATACCGGTGAGCTCTCAGGGCCGCGGCAGCCGATTTTCTTTCGTCACGACATTCATAGCGGTCAGTACCGGATGCCGTGCATGTACTGCCACTTTTCCGTGGCAGTCTCCAGTGAGCCGGGGATTCCCTCCCTCCAAACGTGTATCGGCTGTCATCAGGTGATCCCCGGCTCCACACCGTCGCACCAGGCTGAGATCCGCAAACTCATGGACGCGCGGCGCGACGGGAAGCCGCCGGAGTGGATCCGCATCCACGCGGTCCCGGACTTCGTGCACTTCCCGCACCAGCGCCACATCAAGGCGCTCGGCGTCGAGTCCTGTACCGTCTGTCACGGCGACGTGCAGCGCATGCCGCAGGTCTATCAGGTCGAGACCCTGCGAATGGGATGGTGCGTGCGCTGCCACGTGGAGAACAAGGTCAGCCGCGACTGCACCGTGTGTCACTATTAAGGGGCGGCGAAGGGGCGGCGAAGGGTCGGCGTCGGCGAATGAGCGTGCAAGGCGGCGAATGACAGCGAAAGGCGGCGAATGACCGAGGAAATCGACCGGCGACGGTTCCTGAAGGTGCTCGGCGTGACCGGCGCGGGCGCCGCCACGCTCTCGGCTTGTGGCATCGGGCCCGAGCCCACCGAGAAGCTCATCCCCTACCTGATCCAGCCCGAAGATCAGATCCCCGGCATCGCGACGTTCTACGCGTCCACGTGCCGGGAGTGCAGTGCGGGGTGCGGCATTCACGTGCGCGTGCGCGAGGGGCGGGCCGTCAAGATCGAAGGCAACCCCGACTCGCCGCTGAACCGCGGCCGGCTGTGCAGCCGCGGCCAGGCGGCGCTGCAGGGCCTGTACAATCCTGATCGCGTGCGCGGACCCCTGGTCCGCAACGCGGCCGGCAGCTTCGAGCCCATCGCCTGGGACGACGCGATCAGCCGGCTGCAGACGACGATCACGGCGGCTGCCCGCGGCCGGGCGATCGTGTTCCTGTCCGGCGCCGAGGCGTCGTCGTTCGGCGACCTGGTGGACGCCTGGATGGCGCAGCTCGGCGGGCGGCGAGTGGGCTACGAGCCGTTCGCGTTCGAGGCATTGCGCACCGGCAACCGGATCGCGTTCGGCACGTCCGCGGTGCCGTGGTACGACTTCGCGAACGCCCGCTCCATCATCGCCTTCGGCGCCGACTTCCTCGACACCTGGCTGTCGCCGGTCGCCTTCCAGAACGGCTTCTCCGCGGCCCACGCGTTCGACGCGGCGCGCGCCGCCTCCAAGGCCCGGTTCGTGTACGTGGGGCCCCGCTTGTCGCTCACCGGCATGAACGCCGACGAATGGATCGCCGCGCTGCCCGGCACCGAGGGCCTGCTGGCGCTCGCGATGGCGCAGGTGATCGTCAGCCAGCGTCTCGCCCCCGCGCTGTCGGCGTCCGACACCGCCCGGCTGGGCGATTTGCTCGAGCGGCACCGGCCCGCGGCCGTGGCGCCGGCGATCGGCATCGACGCAGCCGTGATCGGGCGGCTGGCGCGGGACTTCGCCGCGGAGGCCCGGGCCGGCGGCGGGCGCGGCCTCGCCGTCGCGGGCGGGATGGCCGCGCACTACGCGAACGGCGCGGAGATCGTCGCGGCGGTCAACGTCCTCAACTACGTCGCGGGCGCGGTGGGGACACTCGTGAACTTCGACGCCGAGCTGCCGCCCAGCGCGACGGCCGGCGCGTTCCGCGACATCACCGCGCTCACCGCCGATATGGCCGCCGGCCGGCTCGCCAGCGGCGTCCTGCTGATCCACGGCGCCAATCCGGGCCATTCCCTCCCCGGTTCCTTCACCCAGGCGCTGGGGCGGGTCGGGTTCAAGGTCAGCTTCTCGTCCTACATGGACGAGACGGCCGCCGCCTGCGACATGATCCTGCCCGATCACCACCCGCTCGAGCAGTGGGCCGACAGCCGGCCGCGCGCGGGGGTGTACGCGCTGCAGCAGCCGGTGGTGCAGCCGGTGTTCGACACGCGCCACACCGGCGAGCTGGTACTGCGGCTCGCCGAGCGCCCCGGCACGTTCCGCGACTATCTGCAGGACCGGTGGCGGGACGTGCAGCGGCGCGCGCGCGGCGGGGCAGGGCAGAGCTTCGAGCAGTTCTGGGCGGAGGCGGTGCAGCACGGCGGCGTCTACGACGTCGCGCCCGCGGCCCCGGCGCGTCCCGCCCAGCGCGTTCGCCTCGCCGAGACCGTGGCCTCGATTGTCGTGGGCGTCCCCCCCGCCACGCCCGGACAGGCGGAAGAACACACGGTCGTGGTGTTCCCGCATCCGATCCTGCATGACGGCCGCGGGGCGAACAAACCCTGGCTGCAGGAGCTGCCGGACCCCGTCTCCAAGATCGCGTGGCACGGCTGGGTCGAAGTGCACCCCGACACGGCCGCGCGCTGGGGCGTGGCGACCGGCGACTTCCTGCGGATCCAATCGACGTTCGGCGGCGTGCTGGCGCCGGTCTGGATCACACGGGCGGTGCGTCCCGACGTGCTGGCGCTGCCGACCGGGCAGGGGCACACGGCGTACGGCCGCTACGCCAAGGACCGGTCGTTCAACGCCTTCGAGCTGCTGGGCACCGAGCCCAACGCCTACGGGGGACGCAGTTTTGTCGTGCGCGCCCGCGTGAGCAAGACGGGCGAGCACCGCCGCATGGCCAGCACCGAGGGCAGCCCGCGCGAGCGTGGCGAAGGATCGGTCGAATTGCTGCCGCTGGCCCGGGCCCGGGCGCTGCGCGCGGGCGATCATCCGTTCCATCACGAGGAGACACCGGAGTACGCCGCGGCGGCGGTCGCGTGGTGGGCCGAGCGCCAGTTCGAGAAGGCCGAGCTCGGCGACTACGCGGGCGAACAGCCTCGCTGGGGGATGGCGATCGACCTCTCCAAATGCACCGGCTGCTCCGCCTGTGTCACCGCGTGCTACGCGGAGAACAACATCGCCACGGCGGGCGAGGAGCTGGTGTCGCGGGGACGCGAGATGTCGTGGTTGCGCATCGAGCGCTACTGGCTGACGGAAGACGACGGTACGCCGCAGGGCGCGGTGAGCTCGCCGATGCTGTGCCAGCATTGCGGCAACGCGCCGTGCGAGCCCGTGTGCCCCGTGTATGCGGCGTATCACACGCCCGACGGGCTGAACGGCCAGGTCTACAACCGCTGCGTCGGTACGCGCTATTGCGCCAACAACTGCCCGTACAAAGTCCGCTACTTCAACTGGTTCAACTTCGCCGAGGCCGGCGGCGCGTGGGACGCGTGGCCCGAGCCGCTGCCGATGCTGCTCAATCCCGACGTCACCGTCCGCGAGAAGGGCGTGATGGAGAAGTGCACGTTCTGCGTGCAGCGGATCCGCGGCGCGCAGAACCAGGCGCGCCTCGCGGACCGCACGGTGCGCGACGGCGAGATCGTCCCGGCCTGCGCGCAGACGTGTCCCTCGGAGGCGATCGCATTCGGCGACCTGAACGACCGGAACTCCCAGGTCTTCCGGCTGGCGGGTGACCCCCGCGGCTACCACGTGCTTGCCGGCCTGAACACCAAGCCCGCGATCACGTATCTCGCGCACGTGACCGACGGCGCCGCCGCCCATGGCTGAGCGAACCGCCGCCCCCACCCCCGCCCCCGCGCCGGCCCAGGCCGCCGCACCGGGCGTGACGTACGACTATGTCACCCGCACGATTGCCCGCACGCTGGGCCGGCCCGGCCGCGGGTACTTCCTGCTGCTCGGCGCCGCGGTCGCGCTGCTGGCCGTCGGGATCATCACGCTGGTGCTGCTGCTGCGCTACGGCCTCGGCCTCGCCGGCTACTCGCATCCGGTCTACTGGGCCGTCTACATCACCTGCTTCGTCTTCTGGGTCGGTATCGCGCACTCCGGCACGCTGATCTC
>JBOHSP010000231.1:0-3204 GCA_050733275.1 Gemmatimonadales bacterium | reverse complement strand
TCCAGGGCCAGGCGATCCTCGGCCACAATCTGTTCGGCTCACCGGTCCCGGTCAGCATCGCGCAACTCTGGATTCCGCGGGTGGAGCTGCACCTGCTCTACAACTCGCTGGTCTTCGTGCCGATGGTAGTGGCGATGGTCTACCACCTGTTCCCGACGGCGGGCGAACGGGCAGTGGTGCGCTGTAGCTGCGCCTGGCACACCGCAGCCGTGCAGACGGTATGAGGGTCGCGCGATGAGAGGAGGGCTACTGGGCTAGCGGGCGCAGCTCGAACCGCCCCTCGGCGACGACACCGACGAGCGTCGAGTGCTGCCATTGACCGGCGAGCAGGCCATCGGCGGTCCGGCGCAGCACCAGGAAGACGTTGTTGTCCGCCCACCCGGGATTGAGGTTGATGATGCTGCATTCCGTCCCCGCGTGGCCGGCCAGCGTTCCCGTTCCCACCTGTGGGCCGACGGGCGCGGTCGTGTCCGCGCCGGCAGCCCAGCGCATGGCCCAGGTGCCGGTAATGCTGGAGTCCTGCGCGACGGCGAGCGTGACCGTCCCCACCAGGAGGGGGTGCCCGCTCCCGTCGTCGGCGCGGTATTCGAACCGCCCGTCCACGTCGTCGAGACGGGGCGCGAGTATCGGGCCGGGGGTCCCGTTCCCGCACCCCAGCGCGAGGACCAACGCCGCCGCCGTCAACCACCGCCGATGAGCGCGCATTCTCCTCCTATACCTCGCGCGGCACCGCGGGGTCACCTCCCGCGGTCGGCGCCCGCTCCGCCACGGCCACGTAGATGGTGCCTCCGTACGCCGATGGCCTGGTCCCCGTGATCACGGGGATCGCGAGACCCGCGGCCGCCGCCAGCTCGGGCAGCGCCGCGGCGGGGATGGGGTGGGGCACCCAGCGGCTGGGCCGGCGTCCGTCGTATTCGACGATGACGACGCGCCCGCCGGGACGGAGCATGGGGACGAGCCGCGCGAGCACCGCGTCGGGCTGTCGCACGAAATGCAGCGCGTTCGCCAGGAGCAGGCCGTCAAGCCCGGCCGGCGCCGTGCCGGGGAGCGTCAAGGGGCGGGTGAAGTCGGCGACGAGGGGGATCACTGCCACGCCGCTCACGTCGCTGCTGCGGGCGAGCGCCGCCAGGCCCCCCGGCTCGCGGTCGACCGCATAGATGCGACTTCCGGCCCCAAGCCGGCGGGCCAATGCCCGCGTAAACGTGCCGTCACCGGCGCCGAGATCGGCCCAGGCACCGGGGTGCCGCGGGACGGCGCCCGCCAGCAGTGCGTCCGCCTCGTGCGGCTCCATGTGGCAACAGAATCTGCCTGTCGACTCGTAATCAAGCGGTCGTCCGTTCCAATCCGACCGGTAGCTGTGTTCCGGCGGCGGTGACATACTAGACCGCTGAACCCACACTTGGGGAGCCGCCATGCCCAAACCCACCTGGTCCCGCCGTGAATTCCTCGAGCTCGGCGCCGCTGCCGGCGCGTCGCTCGCTATCCCGCCGCTGCGGTTTCGCCCCGTGTCCCCGAGCGACACCGTGCGGTTCGGGATGGTCGGCGTCGGCATGCAGGGCTCGGGCCTCCTCGGCACATCGATTCAACTGCCGGGCGTCATCTGCGCCGGCGCCGCCGACCTGTACGACGGCCGTCACACGCTGGCGAAAGAAATCGCCGGCGCGAATCTTCCCACCACCCGCCGCTATCAGCAACTGCTGGACGACAAGACCATCGACTGCATCGTGGCCGCCGTGCCCGACCACTGGCACCGCAGGATCGTCGTCGATGCCGTGAGCGCGGGGAAGGACATCTACTGCGAAAAACCGATGTCGCACGACGCGGCGGATAGCGTCGCGATGGTGGACGCCGCCCGGCGATCCAATCGCATCGTGCAAATCGGCTCACAGCGCGTCAGCTCGCAGATTTGCGCCAAAACACGGGAACTGCTCGCGCAGGGGGCGATCGGCGACCTCACGATGGTCGAGGCCTGCCTCGGCCGGAACAGCCCAACGGGCGCGTGGCAGTATCCCCCGCCGCCCGACCTGTCACCGCGCACCCTCGATTGGGAGACCTGGCAGGGCGACGTCCCGAAGCGCGCCTTCGATCCCAAGATCTTCGCGCGCTGGCGGTGCTGGAAGGAGTACGGCACCGGTGTCGCGGGTGATCTGCTCGTGCATCTCATCAGCGGCATGATGTTCATGCTGAACATCAACGAGCCGCCGCGCCAGGCGACGGCGGTGGGCGGGATTCGGCGGTGGAAGGACGGCCGCAACATGCCGGACGTGCATCTGACGAACTTCTATTACGGCGACCTGCCCGTCTCGATGCGGCTCAATCTCGGCACCCACCTGCCGGAGACCTACCGGTTCCACGGGTCCCGGGGTGTGCTGGAGCTGACCGCGTCCCAGATCACGGTGTCGCCGCAGAGCGGCCGCGATGAGTGGCCGAGCTACTACACCGGCAGCTATCCGAGCGCGCTGCGGCAGGCATACGAAGAGCAGTGGCACCGGGAACACGATCCGCAGCTCGGCGAAGTCGTGCCGATGGCGGAGATGCGGACGTTCATCGCGCCCGACTTCGACGACACCCGCGTGCATTTGTGGAATTTCTTTGAGGGGGTGCGCTCGCGAAAACCGGTGGTCGAGGACGTGATGTTCGGCCATCACGCGGCCCTCGCCTGTCACATGGCGAACGAGGCGTACTTCCGGCGCAGCGCGGTGACCTGGGACGAGGCGACGAAGACGATCAAAGGCTGAGATTCTCGGCGGGGCGGCGGGCGAACGACAGCAGCCCGATCATGGGCGCGGTCGCAGGCGCAGCGAGCAGGGTCAGCGTCGCATAGCCCGAGGCGTGCACGATCGCGCCGGAAAGCGCGGCGGCCGTCGCGCCCGCCAGGCCCATGGTCAAGTCCGAAAGCCCCTGAGCGGACGCACGCAGGTCCAACGGAACCGATTCACTCAGCAGGGTTGATCCCGCCACGGTCGTCGCGGACCATCCCATGCCGAGTATCATCAGTCCCGTTGCGAGCCGCGCCGGCTGGTGTCCCGCGGTTCCGGCCAGGACGCACGCGGTGAGCAGCAGCGCGATCCCCGTGCCGATCACGAGACGCCGGCCGAGCCGATCGGTGAGCCAGCCGAATACCGGCGACAGCGCGTACATGCCGGCGATGTGGAAACTGAGGACCACGCCCACGACACGCAGCGTGTGGGCGGCATCGTGTCC
>JBOHSP010000230.1:0-1819 GCA_050733275.1 Gemmatimonadales bacterium | reverse complement strand
GAGGGCCGTGATGCCGAAATCGCAGTGCAGCACGTCGCCGCGCTGGATCACGACCCGCTCCGCCTCGCTGAGATCCACGCCGCGGCGCTGCACGTCCACATCGGGCTGGAACCAGGTACCCAGTCCCAGATCGTTGACGCGCTGGCGCATCCACCAGACCACGTCATCGGTCGTAGTCTGCCCGGGCGTGATCACGGCATTCGAGAACGCGGTGTCGATGATGGCCCACACGATCTCCATCATGCGGCGGTACACGGGGACCATGGCGGGGGCGCGGATCGCCTGATAATCGAGCGCCAGGCCCTCCGTCCGCACCACCCGGTCGCGGAACTCGGGGGGGAGCGCCTGCTGCAGCTGCTCCCATTCCCCGGCCGACAGGCCGTCCGAGAACGCGTGCGTATGGGAGATGTTCACGGCAATGCGCCGGGGATTCCGCTCGCGCACGAGGCGCGCCAGCAGGTCCCACTGACCCTGGCCCACCAGCTCCGGCCGGCGCCCGATGGAAGGGTCCACCGTGTCGCGCGCCACATAGGCCTGGTACAGGTCACCCTGGGTGCCGCCGCCCAGCGCCAGCCGTTCGACGCCCGCGCCGGGCCCACGGTCGTGAAAGACGTAGATCGTGCGCCGCCGCGCAAAGAACGTCGTCGGCGCGACGAGGCCCCAGAAGATGGGATCCTCGTTGTACTCGCGCATCGAGATGATCCACATGTCCACGTGGTACTGGCGCATCAGGCGCGGCAGCACGGAATCGAGCCGGAAGCGCAGCCAATCCTGCCGTACCGCCGTCTGCTCGCGCAGCGTGCCGAGCCGCCGCGGCGTGATGCTGAGCGGCGGTGTGCGGGGGGCGGCGGCCGGCGCCTGCGCGAACAGCATGAGCGCGAGAACGAGGGCGTGCGTCATAACGCCCTAGCCATCGATGCGGCGGCCGGTGACCTCCACCCGCTTGAACCGCTCGATCTTTCCCGACCCGCCGACGAAGGTCGATGCGAGCCACCCCGTGATGCCCACGATCACCGCGCCCAGGGTGGCCGGCAGCAGTCCGGCGAGCTGGAAGCCGGGCACGAGCCACGCGACCAGCGCGAGCGAGATGCCGTTCACCACGAGGATGAACAGGCCGAGCGTCAGGATGGTGAGCGGCAGGGTGAGAATGAAAATGATCGGCCGGATGAGGGCATTGACGAGGCCGAGCAGCAGGGCGCTGGCGACGAGCGCGCCGGCGCCGGTGATCGTCATGCCGGGGACGATCGTCGCGGCGAGCCAGAGGCCCAGAGCGGTGATCAGCAGCCGGAACAGAAAGCCTTTCATCGGGCGGAAGATAACCGGCCGGCAGTGAATTGCGCGGTCACCCCGGGCCGCACCTGGACGCCGAGTCGCGCGTCGAACAGCACGGAGCCGCGCAGCGAGTCCGTCCCGGCCCAGGCGAGGGACAGCCCGGCGAAGGGGCCGAGATCGGCCGGCCAGCCGGTGACGAGGGCCTGCTCGGGTTGGCCGAACCAGGTCGCGGCGAGCGTCTCCGCCCG
Organism: Gemmatimonadales bacterium; assembly: GCA_050733275.1. Taxonomy (GTDB): domain Bacteria; phylum Gemmatimonadota; class Gemmatimonadetes; order Gemmatimonadales; family GWC2-71-9; genus 20CM-2-65-7. The sequence continues at coordinate 299 of JBOHSP010000230.1, read as the reverse complement.
GGGCCGCGCGAACACGAGCCGGCCGCGGAACACGCAGTCGCGGCCCGTGACGACGGTCGCCGTGTCGAGAACGACGGCGGCGAGTCGGAACCTATCGCTCATGGCGGGGGCGTCCGGAAACGTGAGCGTGTCGCCGCGGGCCACGACCCAGTGGCCGGCATAGGGCAGGGAATAGCGCTCGAGCCGGCGGAATTGGTAGCCCGAGCAGGGGTCCGAGGGTCCGCACGCCGCCGCACACAGCAGGAGCGGCGCCAGCCTCATTCGGGGGTGGTATCGCTCGCCAGCGAGTCGGCGCGGGC
>JBOHSP010000229.1:0-2654 GCA_050733275.1 Gemmatimonadales bacterium | reverse complement strand
CGCCACCGAAGCGCTGGGGCTCGACGCGGGCGCCCGCGCGTTCGTGGCGCGCGAAGGCGCCGCGATCGGGAGCGCACTCGACCGCGCCGCCCGCGCGCTGCGCTCCAACCCGCTCGCGCACGATCCGCTGCAGCAAGTCCTCAAGGCCCTGCAGCCGCTGCGCGGCCTCGCCGCGCTGAACGACCTGCCCCCGCTTCCCGACCTGCTCGAGGGCATCGAGCGGGCAATCGCCGAGCTCAGTCGCGCGGAGGCCGGCTCGCCGCCGCAGCCGGCCGAGCTGATCGGAGAGCTGTTCCAGGTCGCCGCGACCTCGATCGCGCACGCCGCCCGCGAGGTCGCCGAGCGCGGGCGACCCGACCCCGACAGCGCGGAATTCCGGCGCTTCGCGTCGCTGCTGGTGCGCTTCCTGGAGCGCGAGCCCGACGTCGTGGCGGTGGACGCGCTGTTCTTCGCCGACACGCGCGGCGGGCCGCATATCGTGCGGCGCGGCACGGCGCCACCGGCGGCGGCACACGACACCCTCGGGCAGCTGGAGCTGGTGAGCCACGGCGGGCATCTGCGCCAGGCGGCCGACTCGCTGGAACGCGCGCCCAGCGCGACACAACGGGAGCTGCGCGCGCACACGCTGGCGGGCACGTTCCGCGCGCTCGGCGCGGCGGGGGGCAGCGTGCTCGCGCAGCGGGTGGCAGAGTTCGCCCTCGCCGCGCGGGACGCGGTCGCGCGCGGTGTCGCGGTCAGCGACCCCGCCGGCTTCGCCGCCGAGCTGCGCCGCGCCGGCGATATCCTCGCCCGCTCCTCCGCCGGCCATGAAGGCGCGATCGCGACCGAGCTCGCCCGCGTCACCGCCTCGCTGCGCGGCGAGCCTGCCCCATCCGAGCGCCCGGTCGTGCCCGTGCAGCCCCGTACACCCTCCCCCTCTGGTGCGGCTCCCGCGCTCCGCGCACCGCGCACCGCCGGTCCCGAGACCGACGACATCGCCGGCTCCTGGGCCCGCTACGAGCGGCTGGTCGGCGCGGGGGTGGGCCGCGCTGCGCTCGAGGAGCTGCTGGCACGCCCATCGGCGGACACCGCGGCGCCGGTTGCGCCGATGGCGCCCCGCGCCCCCCGCCCCGCTCCCTCGGCCGCCGAGGTCCCGGTCGTGGACATCGGCGCGCTGCTGTATCGCGGGGCGCGGGCCCGGCAGCGGGCGCAGGAGCTGCGCGACGCGGCGAAACGCGCGAGCGGCGACGACCTGCGCGCGATCATCGACGAAGTCTGCGATCTCGTTGTCCTCGCCATCGAACCCGAGTAGCGCGTCGCGGCGCTGGTCCTGGAGCGGCCTGCTCGGGGTCGCGATCAGCGCCGCGTTGCTCGTGTGGGTGCTGCACGGCATCTCGCTGCGCGACGTCGTGGACCACGCCCGCCGCGCCAACGGGTGGCTCCTGCTGGTCACGATCGCGCTCGCCACGGCGACGTTTCCGCTGCGCGCGCTGCGCTGGCTCCTGATTCTGCGCGACGAGCACGGCCGGCGGCTGCCGTGGCGCGCGGCCTGGCACGCCACCGCGATCGGCTTCATGGCGAACAATCTGTTGCCGGCGCGCGCCGGAGAAGTCGCCCGCGCCTATGTGATCCACCGCCAGGAGCCCGTGCGGTTCACCACGGCGCTCGGGTCGGTCGGCGTAGAGCGCGTCTTCGACGGCCTGGTGGTGTTGGCCCTGATGGCCCTGGCGATCGCGGCGCCCTCATTCCCCGCCGCCACCCGCGTGGGCGGGCGCTCGCTCGCCACCCTCGCGACGGGGGCCGCGGTGCTGTTCGGCGGGCTCCTGCTGGTGGCGCTCGTGGTCGTGCACCGCCCGGCGCCGTGGGTCGCCCTGCTCGGGCGCCTCTCGCGGCGGCTCGCGCGGTGGGCGGAAGGAATCATCGCGGGCCTCACCGTGCTCAAGCACCCCGCGCGGTTCGGAGCGGTCGTCGGCTGGACGTTCCTCCAGTGGCTCGTGAACGCCGCCGCCTTCGCCGTCTGTTTCCGCGCCTTCGGGCTCGACGTGCCGCTCGAAGCCGCGCTCCTGGTGCAGGGCATCATCGGGTTCGGCGTCGCCGTGCCGTCGACGCCGGGTTTCGTCGGCGTGTTCGAGGCCGCCACGCGGATCACCCTGGCGATCTACGGAGTCGATGCCACCCTCGCCGTGAGCTTCGCGCTCACCTACCACGTGACCACGTTCGTCCCGATCACGCTGCTCGGGCTGTGGTCGTTGTCGCGCCTGCACCTGCGGCTGCGCGAGCTGCGCGCCCCGGCCGAGGGAGGCGGAGGCGCATCGTGACCGAGGTGGTCCGCGTCGCCGCGCACGCCAAGATCAACCTGTTCCTCCGCATCCTCGCGCGGGACAGCTCCGGCTGGCACCAGCTCGAGACCGCCTTCGCGCTGCTGGAGCTGGCGGACGAGCTCACGGCGCGGCGCAGCGGCTCTCCCGGCGCGGTGACGCTCGAAGTGGACGGCCCCGATCTCGGGCCGGCGGACGAGAATCTCGCGGTCCGCGCGGCACGCCTCGTGCTCGAGGCCACGGGCGGGCGCCACGGCGTCGCGCTGCGCCTCGTGAAGCGGATTCCGGTGCGCGCGGGCCTCGGCGGCGGCTCGGCGGATGCGGCGGCGGCGCTGCACGCCGTCAACGCGCTCGCGG
>JBOHSP010000228.1:0-6260 GCA_050733275.1 Gemmatimonadales bacterium | reverse complement strand
GGCTCACCGCGGTGTCCCACATGACCGCCTCCTGGGCGGACCTCGCGAGCTACCGGCGGCTTGCGGCCGCCAACCGGCTCACGCTGCGCGTGGCCGTCTATCTGCCTCTCGAGGACTGGCGGGCCGTCGCCGACACGGTCGCGCGCTCGGGGCGGGGCGACGATCGGCTGTGGATCGGGGGCGTCAAGGGCTACGTAGACGGCTCGGCGGGTTCGCGCACCGCGTATTTCTTCGAGCCGTTCACCGACTCGGCGGGGTACGCCGGCCTGATGCAGCACAGCGAGCAGGACCTGCGCGCGTGGATCGGCGGCGCCGATTCGGCCGGCCTGCAGGTGGCCGTGCACGCCATCGGCGACCGGGCGAACGCCCTGCTGCTCGCGATCTTCGACAGCGTAGCCCGGGCGCACGGGGCGCGCGACCGGCGCTTCCGCACCGAGCACGCGCAGCACCTGCGGCGCGCCGCAATCCCGCGGTTCGGGGCGCTGCGCGTCGTGCCCTCGATGCAGCCGTACCACGCCATCGACGACGGCCGCTGGCTCGACCGGCGCATCGGCGCCGCGCGCAGCCGCACGACGTATGCGTTCCGCAGCCTGCTCGACGCCGACGCGCCGCTGGCGCTCGGATCGGACTGGACCGTCGCGCCGCTCGATCCCATGCTCGGCGTCTATGCCGCGGTCACGCGCCGCACGCTCGATGGGCGGCATCCGGGCGGCTGGGTGCCCGAGGAGAAGATCACCGTCGCGGAAGCGCTGCGCGGCTACACCTATGGCAACGCCTGGGCGACGTTCATGGAGCGGAAGTGGGGGACGATCGCGCCGGGCCGCTCCGCCGATCTCGTCGTGCTGGAGCGCGATCCCTTCACCGTGCCGGCGGAGTCGCTCGGCACGGTGGCGGTACGCTACACGCTGCTGGAGGGCCGACTCGTCTACCGGTCACCCTGAGTACTTGAAGCCCGCCTCCTGGAGCGTCAGCGCCTCGCCTTCGTTCTCGAGACCGGCCGCCACGATTTCGCCGAGCACCAGCGTGTGATCGCCGGCAGGCAGCGTGGCCACGGCCCGGCATTCCACCCAGCCCAGACAGTCGGCCAGGATCGGCGCCCCCGAGACGGGCGCCGGTTTCGTCTTGATGCCCTTGAGCTTGTTGGGTGCCTGCTCGGACGCGCGGCCCAGCTTGCCGGCGAGATCGCGCTGGCCGCTGCGGAGCACGTTGACCGCGAAATGGTGGGCATCCCGGATCATGCCGATGGTCTTCGAGCCGTTCTCGACCGCCACCACGACCATCGGCGGCTCGAACGCGCTCTGCGTCAGCCAGTTGGCGGTCATGCCGTGCTGTTCCCCGTCGTGCGCGACGGTGAGGGCGTAGAGCCCGTATGGAAAGTGGCGGAGAACGGTCTTCTTGGCGGCCTCGTCCATGTGTCTCTCGGTAGCTGGATGAAGGGGGCGACGGGAATATATTGCGCGGGTACACTATTTTCTTTCCATGGCGACTCGCACCCGCACCGCGTCCCGGCAAGCGACCCGGTCCACCCCGGCGTCGTCCGCCCTCTCCAAGGCGGACCTGCTGGAGATGTACCGCCTGATGCTGCTGTCGCGCCGGATCGACGACAAGGAGATCCAGCTCAAGCGCCAGAACAAGATTTTCTTCCAGATTTCCGGTGCGGGGCATGAGGCCGTGCTCGTGGCCGCCGGCAAGGTCCTGCGGCCCGCCTACGACTGGTTCTATCCGTACTATCGCGACCGCGCCCTCTGCCTGACGCTGGGGATGACCCCCACGGAGATGTTTCTGTCGGCCGTCGGCGCCGCGGACGATCCCAACTCCGGCGGCCGCCAGATGCCGTCTCACTGGGGACACAAGCAGCTCAACATCGTGAGCCAGTCGAGCCCCACGGGCACCCAGTTTCTCCAGGCGGTCGGCTGCGCCGAAGCATGGCTGCGGCTCGAGAAGCCGGAGCACGACGACGATCTCGTCTACTGTTCCGCGGGCGACGGCACGACCAGCGAGGGGGAGTTCTGGGAGGCGCTGAACACCGCCAGCAACCTCAAGCTGCCCGTCCTGTTTCTCATCGAGGACAACCAGTACGCCATCTCGGTGCCCGTCGAGGTGCAAACGGCCGGCGGTTCGGTGTCCAAGCTCGTGGCAAGCTTTCCGAATCTGCTGGTCGACGAAATCGACGGCTGCGACCCGCTGGCGTGCTACGACGTGTTGCACCGCGCCGCGGACTGGTGCCGGCAGCGCAAGGGACCGGCGCTGGTCCACGCGCACGTCACCCGGCCCTACTCGCACTCGCTCTCCGACGACGAGATCGTCTACAAGCCGCCGCGGGAGCGGGAGGAGGAGGCCAAGCGGGACTGCCTGGCCCGCTTCCCGGCGCGCCTGCTGGCCGATGGCGCGGCGACCGAGGCCGAGCTCGAGGCGATCCGGGCGCAGGTGGACGAGGAGATCCAGGTGGCGGCCGAAATGGCGCTCGCGTCTCCCCAGCCCAAGCCGGACTCGGCGCTGCGGTGGGTGTACTCGCCCGACGTCGATCCCACGTCCGAACAGTTCGACACCGAGGACGACCCGCATTTCAGCGGCGAGCCGACGACCATGGTGGACCTGCTGAACGCCTGCATGAAGGCCGAGATGGCGCGGGACCCCCGCATTCTCGTGTTCGGCCAAGACGTGGCCGACGTGAGCCGGGAACAGTACCTGAGCGAGGTGAAAGGCAAGGGCGGCGTCTTCAAAGTGACGTGGGGTCTGCAGCGCCAGTTCGGCGGCAATCGGGTCTACAATTCACCCCTGGCGGAAGCCAACATCGTGGGCCGGGCGGTCGGCCTCGCGACCCGGGGCCTCAAGCCCGTCGTGGAGATTCAGTTCTTCGACTACATCTGGCCGGCCTACCACCAGCTCCGCAACGAGCTGGCCACGATCCGGTGGCGTTCGAGCAATGCGTTCAGCGCGCCCGTGGTGGTCCGGGTCACCTACGGCGGCTACCTCAAGGGCGGCTCGGTCTATCATTCGCAGACCGGTGCCGTGGTGTTCACGGCCGTTCCGGGGCTGCGGGTGATCTGTCCGGCGACGGCGCTCGACGCCAACGGCCTGCTGCGCACCGCGATCCGCTGCGACGATCCCGTCCTGTTCCTCGAGCACAAGCACCTCTATCGCCAGACCTACAACAAGGCCCCCGATCCCGGCCCGAACTTCATGATCCCCTTCGGCAAGGCGAAGCTCGTGCGCGAGGGGACGCATCTCACCGTGGTCAGCTACGGCGCCGTGGTGCAGCGGGCGCTGGTCGCCGCCAAGGAGCTGGAGGAACAGGGCGTCAGCGCGGAGGTGATCGACCTGCGGTCGCTGTCGCCGGTCGACTGGGACACGATCACGCGCTCGGTGCGCAAGACGAACCGGGTGCTCGTCGCCTACGAGGACTCGCTGTCCTGGGGCTACGGCGCCGAGATCGCGGCGCGCGTCGCCGACGAGTGCTTCCCCTGGCTGGACGCGCCGGTGAAGCGCCTGGGGGCCACGGACACGTTCGTGGCGTACGCCCCCGAGCTCGAGGACTTTATTCTGCCACAGGTGGAGGATCTCACGCAGGCGATGCGCGACCTGCATGCCTTCTAGGGCCGCGCTCGCCTACAGTCTGCTGTTCCTGCTCTCCGGCGCCACCGGGCTGGTCTACCAGCTCCTGTGGGTCCGGATCCTCTATCAGTCGTTCGGATCCACGATCCAGTCGATCACGACCGTCGTCGCGGCGTATATGGGCGGCCTCGGCTTCGGCGCGTGGCTGTTCGGGCGGGTCGCCGACCGCCACCCGCGCCCCGCGGCGCTCTATGGGTGGCTGGAAATCGCGATCGGCGTCTTCGGGATCGTGTCGCCGCTGGTGCTGGCGCTGGCGCACCGCCTCTACATCGGCGTCGCGGGCTCGCTGGGGCTCGCGGGGGCGCCGAGCGTCGCGCTGCGCTTCGGGCTCGCCGCCCTCGTGCTGCTGATCCCCACGTCGCTGATGGGGGGCACGCTGCCGGTCCTGACGCGGGCCTTCACCGGCGATGACCGCGCCAGCTTGAAGCCGTCGCTCGGCCTGCTGTACGGCCTCAACACGCTCGGCGCCATGGCGGGAACGGCGTTGGCCGGGTTCTTCCTGATCGAGTTCGTGGGTGTGCGGCTGAGTCTCTGGCTCACCGCAGCCCTGAACCTGGCGATTGGAGTGGTCGCAGTTCGGATGGGGTCTCCCCGGGCTACCGCCCGGGGTCAGCCACTCGCGCCCGAGATTGGGAGGCTGCGCCCTGACTTCCTGCGGACTGCCGCCCTGGTTCTCCTCGGCATCACGGCGTTCGCCTCGCTGCTCGACGAGATCGCCTGGACGCGGGTTCTCGTGATGATCGTGGGTGGCTCGACCTATGCCTTCACGCTCATTCTGCTGGTCTTCCTGCTGGGCATCGGGCTGGGTAGCGTGTTCGTCGCCCGTCGCAGCGGCCCGCGTGCGGATACCGCGGCCGGCGCCGCCCTGGCGCAGGGGCTGACCGGCGCCGGGGCGGCGGCGCTGTTTCTCTTCTTCAGCATTCTGCCCGCGTACATCATCGGCGTTTTCCAAGTCCCGAACATCGGCGCAATATCCCGGCTGTTGCTCATGGGCTTCGCGGTCGGCGCCGTGGTGCTGGTCCCCGCCGTGGGGATGGGCATGACGTTCCCGCTGCTCACCGACCTCGCCGCCCGCGAGGGGGAGGCGCGGGGCGCCGACGTCGGCGCCGCTTACGCCCTGAACACGATCGGCAGCATCCTGGGGGCGGCGCTGACCGGCTTCGTGCTGGTGGCCGCGCTCGGCACGCAGACGACGCTGCGATTCGGCCTGATCATCAACGGCGTGGCGGCCCTTGCACTCGCCGCGGCCGCGTCGCGCGGCGTCGCGGAGGGGTCGGCCGACGACCAGCGGCTACGGGTCCGTGTGCTCGGGGCCGGCGGGCTCGGCATGGTGGCGATCGTGGCGGCCCTCGCGGCTCCGGGCTGGAGCGCCCGCCTGATCGATCTCGGGCCCACGATCTACGCCCGCGAGGAGATGGACGCCGCCACCCGCCGGGCGTTCCTCGCGCACCGCGGCGTGCGCCAGCTCGCGTTTCACGAGGGACGGAACGCGACGGTGAGCGTGTGGGAGAGCGAGTCCGGCCGTTCGCTCCGCGTGAACGGCAAGGTCGACGCGTCCGACCGCGGCGACATGGATACGCAGATCATGCTCGGTCTCGCCCCGGTGGTGGCGCGCCCGCACGCCGCGGCGGCCCTCGTGATCGGATACGGCAGCGGCGTCACGACCCGCGTCGTCGCGGCCGCGCCGGGGATGCGCCGGGTGCGCGTGGTGGAAATCGAGCCCGCGGTGCTGCGCATGGACAGCCTGTTTCATCACGTGAACGACTCCGTGCTGTTTTGGCCCGGCGTCAGCGCCACCGTGGACGACGCGCGCAGCGCGCTACAGCTCGATCGCAGCCGGTACGACATCATCGTGTCCGAGCCGTCGAATCCCTGGGTGGCCGGCGTGGCGACGCTGTATACCCCGGAGTTCTTCCGGATCGTGCGCAGCCGGCTCGCGGACGACGGCGTGTTCTGCCAATGGATCCAGCTCTATCAGCTCCCGCTGCCCATCGTGGCGGGCATCGTCCGCAACCTGCGCGAGGTGTTCCCGCATATCGAGACCTGGTTCGCGCAACCGTACGACCTGATGGTGCTCGCGTCGCCGCAACCGCTGCGCTACGATCGGGAATGGGTGACACGGCTGGTAGGGCCGGGCGGCCCGCTCGCCGACCTCGCCCGGGAGTGGCTGCGGCTCGAGCAGCCGGAGGACTACCTCGGCCGGCGGCTGTTCGGAGACTCCGGCGTCTCGCTGCTGATCCAACACGCCGAGCTCGAGCATCGCGATGACCATCCGCGGCTCGAGTTCGTGGCGGCGCGCCGCTTCCTCGAGCCGGCCGGCGCGGCCTCCGGGGTGTTCGATTCCCTCGTGCGAATCGGCGCGGCGGCCGGCGAAGCGCCGCCCCCGCTGGCGTTCGCCCGCGTGCTCGCGGCGCGGCGCGCGGATCCGGGGGTCCTGCCCTACCTCGACGCGGCCCGCGAGGCGCAGCCCGGCGTCGCCGAATGGTTGGTGCGCTCGGGAGCCGTGCACCTGGCGATGCGCGATACCGCGGTCGCGGATTCGCTGCTGTCCCGGGCCTTGGACGCCGGCCGCGGGAGTGGGGACTGGCGCGACGAGGCGTTATTGCTGCGCGGCGCCATCGCCACGGCGCGCGGCGCGCCCGGCG
>JBOHSP010000227.1:0-11433 GCA_050733275.1 Gemmatimonadales bacterium | reverse complement strand
ACCGTACACACTGCTGCATGCCGAGCGGCACCGATTCGATCCGGGCAGCGCGCCGCCCTACGCGCTGGTCTTCAACCGCATGAGCCCGTCCGCGTGGCGGCGTGGCCACGGTGATGCCGTCTTCTATACGCATCACTTTCTCGCGTATCTCGAGCAGAACGGCGTGCGGGTCGTCAACGGCACGCGCGCCTTCCAGGTCGAGACCTCGAAGGCGCTGCAGCTCTCGGTATTGCAGTCCTTAGGGCTCCCCTACCCGCCGGCGCGGGTGATCCACAATCCGACCGATGCCCCCGCCGCGGCGGCCGAGCTGCGATTTCCCATCGTGGTGAAGCCGAACGTCGGGGGCAGCGGCGTCGGCATACGGCGCTTCGACGCACCGGCCGACCTGGCGATCGCGGTGGCGAACGGCGGGCTCGAGCTCGGTCCCGATCACACGGTTCTGGTGCAGGAATTCATACCGGGCGAAGCGGGGCGCATCACGCGGGTCGAGGTACTCGGCGGCGAGTATCTCTACGCGATCCGGGTGTACGCGTCCGGCGAGACGTTCAATCTCTGCCCGGCGGACGTCTGCCAGACCACGGATGGCGCCGAGCTCGTGCGCAGCGCCTGCCCGGTGGACGCGCCGCGCACCGGGCTGCGCGTCGAAGGGTACGACGCGCCGCCGGACGTCGCGCGGGCGGTGGAGCGGATCGCGGCGGCGTGCGGCATCGAAGTCGGCGGCATCGAGTACGTGATCGATGAGCGCGACGGGCGCCTGTACTACTATGACATCAACGCGCTGTCGAACTTCGTGGCCGATGCGCCCCGCGTCGTGGGCTTCGATCCGTTCGCGCGGCTCGCCGACTTTCTGGAGCGCGAAGGGAGGGCGCGCTGATGCGCTTCGGATACTGGCTGCCGGTGTTCGGCGGGTGGCTGCGCAACGTCGCGGACGAGCGCATGCAAGCGGAGTGGGCCTACGTGCGGCGCCTGGCGCGCGCCAGCGAGCGGGCGGGATTCGATCTCACGTTGATCGCGGAGCTGAATCTCAACGACATCAAGGGGCCCGACGCCCCCACGCTGGACGCGTGGTCGACGGCCGCCGCCCTCGCGGCGGTGACGGAGCGGCTCGAGCTGATGGTCGCGGTGCGCCCCACGTTTCACCCGCCCGCGTTGCTCGCCAAACAGGCCGCGAACATCGACCACATCGCCGGCGGCCGCCTGTCGCTCAACGTCGTCTCGTCGTGGTGGGCGGCGGAGGCGAAGCAGTATGGCGTCGAGTTCGACACGCACGATGCGCGCTATGCCCGCACGTCGGAGTGGCTCGCGGTCGTGCACGGCCTCTGGTCCGAACGCCGCTTCAGCTTTGCCGGCACCTATTATCGGGTGGCGGACGCCATCCTCGAGCCGAAACCGTTGCGGCAGCCGCGGCCCACGATCTATTCAGGAGGAGAATCGCCGGCGGCCAAGGCGCTGATCGCCCGCGGGTGCGATGGCTATCTCATGCACGGCGATCCTCCCGAACGCATCGCCGCGAAGATCGCCGAGATGCGGGCACTGCGAGACGACGGGGGGAACGCGAACGGACTGCCCCCGCTGGTGTTCGGGGTGGCGGGGTACGTCGTGTGCCGTGCCACCGAGGCGGCGGCGCGGCGGGAGCTCGCGCGCATCACGGACGTGCGGCAGAGCGCCGGGGGGTACGCGAATTACGAGCAGTGGCTCGCCAACACCCAGCTCGAGCAGCGCGTGAGCCTCGAGGATTATTCGGTCTCGAATCGGGGCCTGAAGTCGGGACTGGTCGGAACGCCGGAACAGGTCGCGGAACGCGTTGCGGCATTCGAGGAGGCGGGCGTGGATCTGCTGCTGCTGCAATTCAGTCCGCAACTGGAAGAGATGGAACGGTTCGCCGAGGAGGTGATGCCCCTCGTCAGCCAGTCATCCGGCGTGCGATGAGTTGCGCGGCCTGCCTCCCGGACCGCACGCACGCCGAGACTCCGGCGCCGTCGTAGCCGGCTCCCGCGATGGCCAGCGGGGGAAGGCGGGTCAGCCGTCGCCGGGCCTCCGCGACCCGTTCGCGCTGCTCCGCGCCGTAGCGGGGAATCCCCTTCGGCCACAGGAAGCTGCGCGCCAATACCGGCTCGCCCACGCGAATCCGGAGGACGGCGGCGAGCTCGCGGTGCGCGATCACGGCGGGATCTCCATCTACCGGGCTGAGAAAGGCGCGCACCAGCTCGTAGTCGGGCGGCGCGCGGCCCGGGAACTTGCGCGAGGCGTAGGTACACGCGCGCACCACCCCGCTCGCCGAAGACACGAAGCCGGTTCCTTCGAGCCGCCGGCCGATCTGCGCGTCGCGGTACGCCAGCGACACGGTGAGGCTCGGGTAGTACGTCACGGCGCCCAGCTCCCGCGCGCCGGTCACGCCCGCCTGCTCGAGCACCCGTCCGGCGGCGTAGGCCGGCATCGCCAGGACGACCGCCTCTGCCTCGACCTGCGCGCCACCGGTGAGCTGCATACGCCAGCGCGTGCCGTTGGGGATGAGGCCGGTCAGGCCGGCTGGAGAACGCACGAGCTGGCCGATGCTGCCGAGCAATGCGTCCACCAGCTCGCCCATCCCGCCCCTGAAGCTCATGAACCCGGCCGCGAGGTCCTCGCCGCGCGCCTGAATGCCGAGCAGCGCCGCGGCGCGGCCCTCCTCGAGGGGCTCGAGCGCCGTGCCGGTCCAGTGAAACGTCCCGCCGACCGACTGCCGCACCAGCCGCCCGGCCAGCCCGCCGCCCAGCTCCTCGGCGAGCGTCGGGATCTCGGGTTCGGCCGCGAGCCAGCCATCGGGGCCCGCCTCGATCACGAAGCCATCCTGGCGCTCGGTGAGCACCAGGCCGCCCGCGCGGCGCTCGCTCTCGAGCACCAGCACGTCGGCGCCGCCGCGCGTCAACTCCCAGGCCGCGGCGAGGCCGGTGAGGCCGGCGCCCACGACGGCGACGGTCACAGCCAGCCCTTTTGCCGGACCGTGCGCTGCGCCACGCCGGCGACCGCCGCCACGAGGCCGGCATCGTCGTTCAAGGACGCGGTGCGCTCGAGCCGGATGCCGAGCCGGCGGGCGACCTCCTGATACTCGATGTCGACGTCGTACAGGATCTCCACGTGGTCGCAGACAAAACCGATGGGGACGAGGAGCGCGGCATCCCGTCCCTGTGCCGACAGCTTCTCGATGACCTCGCTCACGTCGGGACCGAGCCAGGGCTCAGGCGTGGCGCCGGCGCTCTGGTAGGCGACCTGCCAGTGCTCCGGCGCGAGCCGCGCGCGCTGCGCCACCTCGGCGGCGCTGGCGCGCAGCTCCTCGGGATACGGGTCGCCGGCCGCGAGGATGCGCTGCGGCAGGCTGTGGGCGCTGAAGATCACCGCCACGCCCGCCGGCCGGGGGAAGCGCTGCAGCGCCTGGATGATCCGTCCGGCGATGGCCTCGAGGAACGGCGGCTCAGCCCACCAGCTCCGCACCAGCGCGGTGTCGAGCCGCCCGTCGGCCGCCTGCAGCAGTTGCGTTTCATAAGCCCCGACGGACATCCCGGCGTAGTGCGGCGCCATCACGATGCCGACCACGCGGTGCAGCCCCGCCGCCACGATGTCTTCGACGGCCGCCGCGATGTACGGGTGCCAGTGCCGCATCCCCACGAACACCCGGAACCCCGGCCCCAGGGCGTCCCCCACGCCCCGCGCCTGCGCCTGCGTCAGCTCCAGAATCGGCGAGCGGCCGCCGATGCGCGCGTAGCGGGCGCGTACCTCCTCGACCAGCGCGGGGCTGGTCGGACGCCCCCCCCGTATGTCGCGCAGATACGGCTCCACGTCCGCAAGGCTGAGCGGTCCGCCATAGGCCATCAGGAGGACCGCGATGGGCTCACGCTCCATGCACCAGCTCCACGACTGCGCGCACCGCCTCCACGTCCGTTTGGGGCAGCACGCCGTGACCCAGGTTGAAGATGTGACCCGGCCGGCCGCCCGCGCGGGCCAGGACGTCCCGCGCCTGGCGGCCGCGCTCGACCGCGGACGCGAGGAGCGCGGCGGGATCGAGGTTGCCCTGGATCGCGCGCGTCTCGCTTCCCCCGATGCGCCGCCAGGCGTCGTCCAGGGGTACGCGCCAGTCCACGCCGATCACATCGCCCCCCGCCGCCGCAAAGTCCTCGAGGAAGGGCCCGGTGCCCGTGCCGAAGTGAATCACCGGGGCGCCCGCCTCCGCGGCGAGCGCCAGCGCGCGACGGCTGTGCGGCTGCGCGTACGCGCGGTAGTCCGCGGGCGCAAGCGTGCCGGCCCAGCTGTCGAACAGTTGCACCGCGTCGGCACCCGCGGCGACCTGGGCGGCGAGGAAGCGCCCCACCAGCTCGGCAAGCTTGCCCAACAACCGGTTCCAGGCATCCGGGGCCTGGTACATCAGCCCCTTGGTTTTGGTAAACGTCCTGCTCGGACCGCCTTCAATAGCGTAGCTCGCCAGGGTGAACGGCGCGCCGGCGAAACCGATCAACGCCACGTCCCCCGGCAGCTCCTTACGGACGAGGCGGATGGCATCGAGGACGAACGCGAGCTCTTCTTCCGGATTGATCGTGGGCAGGCGCTCGACCGCGCCGGGATCCCGGATCGGCTGGGCGATCTGCGGGCCCTCGCCGGCGACGAAGCTCAGTCCCAGGCCGAGCGGCTCGAACGGCAGCAGAATGTCGGCGAACACGATCGCGGCGTCCACGCCGAGGCGCGCGACGGGCTGGAGCGTGACCTGCGCGGCCAGCTCGGGCGCGTGGCACAGCTCGAGGATCGAATGCCGCTCGCGCAGCTTGCGGTACTCGGGCATATAGCGCCCGGCCTGGCGCATGAACCAGACCGGCGTCACGTCGGTGGCTTCCCGGCGGCAGGCTTTAAGAAACCGCAGGCTGCGGGGCCTCGGCGGCTGCGGTGGGCGCGATGAGGATCGTGTCGCGTTCGACCTTGACCTGATACGTCGCCACGGGATGCACCGGCGGGCCGCCGAGCACCTGTCCGGTCTCGAGCGAGAAGACGCCCTCGTGCCAGGGGCAGGTGACGGCGCAGCGCGCCGTGTCCACGCTGCCCTCCGACAGGCTGGCGCGGGCGTGGGTGCAGCGGTTCGCGATCGCGTGGATCGTCCCAGCGACGTTGAACAGCGCGACCGCCTCGTTGGCGGCATAGACGCGCTTGGCGCCGCCGGGCGGCAGCTCGGCGAGGGTCGCGACGGGAGTGAACCCGTCCGCCCGCGTGGGCCGCCGCGCGACCGCCTCCGCGGCACCCGCGCCGCCCAGCGTGTCGAGCATGTCCCACAGCGACATCTGCACGCACGTAAACGTGGGCGTGTCCCGCAGCGTGTAGGAGGACGCCTCGCTGTCGCGCAGCTCCATGACGAGGTCGAGGAACTCGGCGGGGTTATCACCCTCGAACGCGACGACGAATTCCTGGTCGTCGAGCCCGTACGAATAGGTCGTGTTGAGCCGGATCTGGGGGTACGTGCGGCCGACGCGGACGTGCTCGTCCATCATGCGCTGGCGCTCGGCGCGGGACAGCAAGTACCAGCTCCGGGTCTTGATGAAGGGGTAGACGAACAGGTACTTCGCGACGCTCGGCCGGATCACCAGGCGCTGCTCGTGGCTCGGATCCGCCGGGAACTCGTAGATGGAGCGCCGCGTCATCGCGAGGTAGCTGTAGGGAATCGTCAGATAGGCGCCGAGATCGGTGCGATTCAGGGCGGTCTGCAACTCGACCAGGGCGTCGAGGTCCTCGGCGACCTGCCACAGGAGGAAATCGCAATCGCCGCGGATGCCGGTGAGCCCGTAGGGCCGCAGCAGCAGGCGCCCGTGGTAGCGCTCGAGCGTCTCGCCGAACTCGAGTTTCGCCGAGGCCTGCCGCTCGGCCGTCAAGCGTCGCCAGGCCGGATCGAGCTTGTAGAAGGCGTAGCGGACGACCTGGCGGTTTTCGGGAGCTTTGGTGCTCATGTGCCGAATCTAATGCGGAATGTGGAATGCGGAATGCGGTACTCCAATGCGAAAGTCGAAATGCGGAATGCGGAATGACAGTGGGAGGTCAATTCCGCATTCCGAATTCCGCATTCCGCATTATGGCCGCCGCTCCCCGCTCTTCCAGTACTTCTTCACTAGCAGGTAGGCGAGCACACTGAACACGGTCACCGGCAATGCGACGATCAGGAGCGAACTCAGGAAGTAGATGAAGTCAGTGTGCTCGCTCTCGCCGTGCTGCAGAATCGCCACCGCCAGGTGCGTCATCGGCCGAGGAAGCGGCTCAGGTGTCGCAGGTAGTAGCCGAGCCCCGCGGCCAGCGCGAGGAATCCGATTCCGAGGACCCTGGAGCCGCGCCACAGGGACCAGACCGCGAAGCCGAAGCAGAAGATGATGCCGGCGCTGATCAGCAGCCGGTGAAACGGAATCATTCGCGGGCCGTCAGGCCACCTTGTCCAGCACCATCAGCGTAAGCAGCGCCGGCAGGTAGACGATCGAGACGAAGAACAGCCGCCAGGCGCGATCCGGTGTGGCGGCGACGAGCAGCGGGGCGCCGGCCGCCACGTACAGCACGCCGAGCGCGAGCGCGCCGAAGAAATAGGTCGCGCCGGTGAGGCCGAGCAGCGTCGGCACGAGGCTGATGGGCAGGAGCGCCAGCGCGTACAGCAGCGCCATGCGTGCGGTCTCCCGCCCGTCGGCGTCGCTCACGCTCAGCATGCGCAGCCCGCCGGCTTGGTAGTCCTCGCGGTACAGCCAGCCGAGGGCGAGGACGTGGGGGAGTTGCCACAGGAACAGGATCCAGAACAGCGCCGCCACGGCGACGTTGAGCTCGCCGCCGGCGGCGGTCCAGCCGCCGACGATCGGCAGGGCGCCCGGCACCGCGCCGACCAGCGCGTTCAGCGACGTCCGCCGCTTGAGCGGCGTGTACAGGAACACGTAGCACGCGAACGTCACGGCGGCCAGCCCGGCGGTCAGGAGATTGACGGTGACCGCGAGGTAGGCGACGCCGGTGACCGTGATGGCGCTCGCGAACCACGCCGCGGCCGCCGCCGTGAGGCGGCCGGCGGGCAGGGGCCGGCGCCGGGTGCGCCGCATGCGGGCGTCCACATCGCGCTCGCGAACCTGGTTCCAGGCGTTGGTCCCGGCCGCCACGAGCGCCGTCCCGAGCAGCGTGTGCACGAGCAGCAGCAGGTCCAGGCGATCGCGAGCCGGCGCCGCGAGGTAGAAGCCGGCGGCGGCCGTCAGCAGGACGAGCTGGGTGATGCGCGGCTTGGTGAGCTCGACCAGGGCGGCAGGGTTCAGAGGTTCTCCATGATCGTGGTGACGACCAGAATGGTCGCGAGCGGCAGCGGGACGAGGAAGATCATCCGCACGCGCCACGTTTCGAACTTGAGGTGCATGAAGAACAGCGCCACCAGCAGCGCCTTCCAGACCGCCAGGAACACGAGGATCAGGATCAGGTAGTGCTTGGGAATGCCCGACAGGAACGCCGCCGCCACCTCCACGATCGTGAGCACGAACAGGTACAGCCAGATCAGCATGTAGTTGGGCCGGACGTGCGCGGTCGCCATGCGCTCCTCAGATCAGGTAGACGATCGTGAACAGGATGATCCACACGAGATCGACGAAGTGCCAGTACAGCCCGATGGTCTCGATGCCGCGGTAGTCCCGCGCCGAGTACTTCTCCGGCAGCACCTTCGTGACGTAGAGGTACAGCATGCTGACCACGCCGCAGGTGACGTGGAAGCCGTGGAATCCCGTCATCGTGAAGAACGTGGAGCCGTACAGACCCGCCGTCGTCGCGCCGTACCGCACGGGCTCGGCGAGCGCGTGCTCGGCGAGCTCCGACGCTTCGCGGTATCCCGTGGGCGTGAACCCGTCGCCCACGAGCTTGATGTACTCGAAGACCTGCACGCCGACGAACCCCGCGCCGCAGATGATCGTCACCAGCAGCCAGAACTTGAGGCCGCCGTCGCGCAGCAGCTTCCCGGGGACGGGGCGCAGGAAGTACGTCTTGCCGTCCGCGATCGCGGCGTAAGCTTTCACCATCGACACGGACGAACAAATCAGCAGGAACGTGTTGATCCCGGTGAGCGGCACGTTGAGGACGAGGCCGGGCGCCGCCCAGGCGCCGTCCGCGCTGAAGCGCAGGATGATGTAGCTCCCGATCAGGGCCGTGAAGAACATCACGTCGCTCGCCAGGAACACCCACATGCCGAGCTTGTTGCTGTAGACCCCCGACCCGGCCTCCGCCGGGTACGGGGGGTGCATCATATCGACGGCGTGCGTCCCGTGGGTCATTCGTCGGCTCCGGTCAGTGACTGGTGGCAGGGGCCGGCGACGTGCCGGGCACCGGATCGCGGTCGCTGGGCAGCTTCACGTGCTGCGGCAGGAAGTCGGCGTTGCCCGCCTGCGGCGCGCTGAACTCGTAGGGACCGCGGTACACGTTGGGTACCCGCTCCCAGTTACCGTGCGGCGCCGGATTGGGCAGCGACCACTCCAGGCCGTTGTCCTCCCACGGATTGGGCGGCGCCTTTTTCCCCTTCCACAGGCTCCAGAGGAAGTTGAAGGCGAAGATCGCCTGCACCGCGAACAGCGCGAACGCGCTGTAGGAGATGAACTCGTTGAGCGGCTGCTGCGGCTTGAGGAAGTCGTACACGGTCGGGTCGTACAGCCGCCGCATCTGCCCGCCCATCCCGATGATGTGCATCGGGAAGAACGTGAGGTTGTACGTGATGAACGTCAGCCAGAAGTGCGTCTTGCCGAGCGGCTCGCTCATCATGCGGCCAAACATCTTGGGATACCAGAACGTGATCGCGCCGAACAGCGCGAACAGCGAGCCGCCGAACAGCACGTAGTGAAGGTGCGCCACGATGAAGTAGGTGTCGTGGATGATGATGTCCACGGGGGTTGCGGCCATGAAGATGCCCGACAGCCCGCCGATCGTGAACATCGACACGAAGCCGATGGCGTGGAGCATCGGCGTGTGGAAGCGCAGGTTGCCGCGCCACATCGTGCCCATCCAGTTGAACACCTTGATCGCCGACGGCACCGCGATGAGCAGCGTGGACACCATGAAGGTGGAGCCGAGCGTGGGGTTCATGCCGCTCATGAACATGTGGTGGCCCCACACGAGCCAGCCGAGGAACGCGATCGCCACGATGGCGAACACCATCGAGTGATAACCGAAGATCGGCTTGCGGCTGCCGTTGGCCACGATGTCGGACACCATCCCCATGGCCGGCAGGATCAGGATGTAGACCTCGGGGTGGCCGAAGAACCAGAACAGGTGCTGCCACAGCAGCGCCTGCCCGCCGGCCACGGGGTCGAAGAAGTGCGTGCCGATGGTCTGGTCGAACAGCAGCATGATCGCCGCGCCCTGGAGCACGGGGAGGGCGAGCACCGCGAGGATCGCCGTGATGAACAAGGCCCACACCGAGAGCGGCATGCGGAACCACGACATCCCCGGCGCGCGGTGGTTGATGATCGTCGTGATGTAGTTGACGGATCCCATCACCGACGACAGTCCGAGCACCACGATCGAGATGCACCACAGGATCTGCCCCGTCGTGATGCCCGACTGATAGAGGTCGGCCCGTGCCGACAACGGGGCGTACATGGTCCAGCCCGCCCAGGAGGGGCCTGCCGGCACGAAGAAGCCCGCGAGCATGATGAGCCCGGCGAGCAGCGCCGCCCAGAACGACCACATGTTGATGCGCGGAAACGCCATGTCGTGCGCGCCGATCTTCAGCGGAATCAGGAAGTTGGCGTACACGCCCACGAGCAGCGGCATGATGGCGAAGAACACCATGAACGTGCCGTGCATCGTCACAAGCTGGATGTAGTACTCGGGCAGCACCACGCCGTCCGCCGCCATCGTCTCGGGCAGGATGCCGCCGCCGGGCATCGGCTGGCCGGGGAAGCCGACCTGCCAGCGGATCTGCATCGCCAGCAGGCCGCCCACCAACAGAAAGAACAGGCTGACGAACAGGAATTGAATGCCGATGATCTTGTGGTCGGTCGAGAAGATGTACTTGCGCCAGAAGCTCATCGGATGATGGTGCGCCGGCTCCAGCAGTCCGTGGCGTGGTGGGTGCGCGACGCTCGTCATTCGGCTCCTCCGGATGCTTGTTGCGTCATCCAGGCGGCGAACGCCTCAGGGGTGTGCACGAACACCCGGGCCCGCATCTGGTAGTGCCCCATCCCGCACAGCTCGGCGCAGCCGATCTCGTACTCCCCGACCCTCGTGGCCTGGAACCAGGCCACGATGTCCATCCCCGGCACCGCGTCCTGTTTGACGCGGAACTCGGGGACGAAGAACGAGTGAATCACGTCCTCCGAGGAGAGGTGCACGGCGACGGGCCGATCCACGGGAATGTGCAACTGGTTGCGGACGGTGAAGTCGTCGCCCGTGCCGAGCCGGCCGTCGGCGCCGGGATAGGTCATCTGCCACTCGAACTGCTTGCCGTGGACGCCGAGCTGCATGGCGTCGGCGGGCACGCTCCGGCGCGCCTTGATCTGCACCCAGTAATGATTGCTCACCAGCCCGAGCGCGACCATCGTGACCGCGGGGATCGCGGTCCAGATGATCTCGGCGCGCGTCGAGCCGTGGGTGTAGTGTGCCTTGCGGCCCGGGCGCCCCCGGTACCGCACCACAAACACCACCAGACCGACTTCCACGACGACCAGCGCGATCCCCGTGATGATCAGGATCGCGAGAAACAGGCCGTCAATCGGTCCGGCGAACGTCGAGTACGCCGGAGGCAGCCACCAGCTCATGGCGTGCGGGCTCCTCGCGCTAGCGCGCGGCGAAGGTGAAGTCGGCCGTCTTGCTCTCCGTCCCCGTCACCGTGACGGTGGCCGTCTGCGTGCCGAACTTCTCGTGCCAGGCCTCGATCGTGTACGTGCCCGCCGGCAGCCCCTGGATCGTAAAGCTGCCGTCGGTCCCGCTCACCGCGAAGAACGGATCGGGCCGCACGCCCGCGTACGCGTTCATCCAGCCGTGCACGTTGCACTCGAGCGCGACCATCACCTCGGGCCGCGAGAAGGTGCGCGTGGTCTCCATCCCGGCGTTCGGCTGGCTGATGTTGAACGGCCGGTTGGCCTGGGCCTGGGCCTTGATGTTGTGCAGCACGGGATCGGAGTTGCGGATCTCAAGCGGCTGGCCGACCATGATCCCCAACACGTGCGGGTGGTAGCGGCAACCGTCCTGGTCGAGCACGACCGGCGTGGACGGCGCCTGATACTTGGCGCTCGCGGGCAGGCCGGACTTCACGTACACGAACACGTTGCCCAGCGCGTTGCCGGTGCCCACCACAGTTTCCGCCCGGGGCTGCGTACCGGCGGCGTACTTCGCCTTGCAGGC
Source organism: Gemmatimonadales bacterium (assembly GCA_050733275.1). Taxonomy (GTDB): domain Bacteria; phylum Gemmatimonadota; class Gemmatimonadetes; order Gemmatimonadales; family GWC2-71-9; genus 20CM-2-65-7. The sequence continues at coordinate 87 of JBOHSP010000227.1, read as the reverse complement.
GGCCTCTTCGCTCATGTCGATCGGCGCGTTGGTGGGACGGGTGCCGGTGAAGCGCACGTGGCCGGTGATCGTGGCGCCGCCCTGGGG
>JBOHSP010000226.1:0-3900 GCA_050733275.1 Gemmatimonadales bacterium | reverse complement strand
GCCGCCGACCACGCCCGACCGCGCCCTCCGCCGATCATCACGTGCCGCGCCGCCGCGCCGGCCAGGACGAGCAGCAGCAGGACCAGCCAGTTCTGCGGTCCCGCATAGGTCGCGGGGTAGTGATTGCTCACCATGATGAAGAGCAAGGGAAACGTCATGTAGGAGTTGTGCACGGAGCGGCGCTTGGCGCGCTCGCCCAGCGTGAAATCGGCGGGCCGGCCCGCGCGCGTGGCGCCGATCATGTCGCGCTGGGCGGGCAGGATGCGCAGCCACACGTTCGCCACCATGAGCGTGCCGAGCAGCGAGCCCACGTGCATGTAGGCCGCGCGCCCCGACAGCAGGCGGCACAGCAGGAGCGTCACGCCGCCGAGCAGCGCGACCGAGGCGATCGCCGCGACCGCCGGGCGGCGCGCCAGCGCCGGGCGCCACAGCCAGTCGTACGCGAACCAGCCGCCGCCGAGCAGGGCCAGGCCAAGCGCGATCGCGGGAGCCCGGCCGATGCGCGACACGGCGGGATCGAGCAGATAGGCGCCGGTCAGGTAGTACACGAGCACGAGCAGCGCCATGCCGCTGATCCAGGTGACCAGGGCTTCCCACTTGAACCAGTGCAGCGCGGCGGGCACGTCGCCGGGCGCCGGGCGGCGCTTCTCCACCTGATAGAAGCCGCCGCTGTGCACCATCCAGACGTCGCCTTCCACGCCGGGGCGCGGCGCCGCGGGAGCGGCGATCGCGCGGTCCAGCCAGATGAAGTAGAAGGAGCTGCCGATCCAGGCGATCCCCGCGATGAAGTGCGTCCAGCGCAGCAGCAGATTCGCCCAGTCGCCGATCCATGGAGCCATAAGGATGTGTAATCTCACAGTGAAACCGTACCAGGCCAGCCCCGTCGTCGGAGGCGGTATGTGGTGCGATCCTATCGCGGCGATCAGCGGCGCGTAACTTCCCGCGATGCTCCTGGCCATCGCGCTGGCTCTGGCCGTGCAGGACCCCGATACCGTAACGCTCCCGCCGGTCACCGTGACCGGCGCGCGGCGCGTGACGGGTACGCTGGACGTGCCGGCCGCGCTCACCGAGCTCAAGCCGGCGGACTTCTTCGGGCAGGTGGGACACGGGCTGGACGCCGCGCTCGCGCTGGTCCCCGGCGTCGTGGCGCAGTCGCGGGCCGGCGGCACCGACGTGCGCATCACGATCCGCGGCTACGGCGCGCGCGGGGCGGGCGAGCGCTCGAACGCCGGCACGACGCGCGGCATCCGCGTGCTGGTGGACGGGTTTCCCGAGACCGAGCCCGATGGGCGGACGGCGCTCGACGGGATCGATCTCGCCGCCGCGCACGGCATCGAAGTGGTGCGCTCGAATGCGTCCGCCGTGTGGGGCAACGCGGCCGGCGGCGTGGTGAGCGTGACCACCCTGCCCGATCCGGACGGGCCGCCGCGGTTCGCGAGCGTGGACCCGATGGCGGGCGGCTTCGGCCTGCGGCGCCTCGCGGTGCGCGGCGGTCTGACGGGGCGGAGCCGCCTCGGCGCCACCTTCGTCCATACCGAGTTCGCCGGCTGGCGCGAGCACTCGGCCAGCCGCCGCTCGCTCCTCAACGTCGCGTTCCGCACCCCCGCGGCCGCCGGCACGTCCGTCGGCATCTACGCCGTCGGCAGCGACAACTACTTCCGCATCCCCGGTCCGCTCACGGCCACGCAACTGGCCGCCAATCCGCGGCAGGCAAACCCGCTCCATGTGATGCGCAACGAGCGGCGGCACAACCGCGTGGCCCGGCTCGGCGTCTCGGTGGACCACCAGTTCGGCACGCGGGCCGGCGTGGCCGCGCTGGCATACGTGAATCCCAAGGTGCTGCAGCGGTCCGAGCGGGGCACGTACCGCGACTTCACGCGCTACCATCTCGGCGGCAGCGCGGTGCTGCGGGTCGCGACCGCGCTCGGCGGCGCCCCCGGCACGCTGCTCGTCGGCACGGATCACGCCTATCAGGACGGCGCCATCCTCTTCTATTCTCTAACGTCGACCGGCGGACGGGGCGAGACGCCGCGGGCCAACAAGCGCGAGGCCGCCCGCAACGCCGGCGTGTTCGTGGCGCACGAGATCGCGCTGCAGGGCGGCGCGATCCGGCTCAGCGTCGGCGCGCGCTACGACGCGATCACGTACACCTACCAGGACTTTCTCAACCCCGATCTCGATGCCCGGAAGACGTTTCACGGCGTGACCCCCAAGCTGGGCGTCGCCGTCCACGCCGGTCCCACGCACACCGTGTACGCGTCGGTGGGCGGCGGCGTCGAGGCGCCCGCCGGCAATGAAACCGACCCCGCCCCCACGTTCGGCCAGGACACGGTGACGGGCATCAATCCTCTGCTCGATCCGATCCGGTCCATCACCTACGAGGTGGGCACGAAGCAGCGCATCACCTTCGGCGCGGGCAGCGTGGTCCAGGAGCTGAGCTACGACCTGGCGCTGTACCACACCGCCGTGCGGAACGAAATCGTGCCGTACCAGGGCGGTCGCTTTCATTTGAGCGCCGGGCGGGTCCGGCGCCGCGGCGCCGAGCTGGGTCTGCGGCTCGTCGCCGCGGGCGGCCTTTCGGTGGGGGCCGCGCTCGCCGTGACCGATCACCGCTACACGCGCTATGTGGTGGACTCGGTCTATTACGACCAGCCCGGCGCGTTTGCCGATTACGCGGGGAATCGCGTGGTGGGCGTGCCCACACTGACCGATGCGATCACGCTCGACGTCGCGCCGCGGGTGCTTGGGCCGTTGCGACTGCGGCTTGCCGTCCAGGGTATGGGGGCGTTTTACGCGGACGACGCCAACCAGGTCAAAGTGCCGGGGTATCGGATCGCCGCACTGACCGTGGGGATTGATGAGCCGGTGGAGCTGTTCGTGACGGTGAACAACCTGTTCGACCGGCGCTACGTCGCGTCCGCGTACCTCAATCCCGAGATCGACGTCGGCGGGGAAGCCGTGGCGTTCGAGCCGGGGCTGCCGCGGCACGTCGTCATCGGCGCCTCCCTGTCAGCCCGCTAGCGCGCGCGCCTCGCTCAGGATCCGCCAGATGCGGTCCACCCACTCGCGGTGCTCCGGTTTCATCAGGACCGACCGCAGGCAGATCAGGGTGTCGCGGTCACGCTCCATTCCGCCCACGTCCACGAGGTGTACCGGAAGCGACGCCAGCGCGAGGTGCAGGTCGCGCTCGGCTGCCAGCGCGAACACGCGCTGCGAGAGCGTCGATGCCTCGCTCACGCGCGCGGCCCTGGGCGCCCACACGACGATGTCGAGCTCCGGCGGCGCACCGGTGACGAACCGGTCGTCATCCCGCAGCCGGGCGTACAGCGCCAACGCCGCCTCCCGCCCGGCTTCCAGGCCGCGCGCGAACACGCCGCCGCGCTCGAGCGGGAGCAGCCGCTGCGTGGCCCACAGCGCCACCGCCGCGGCCCCCGGCCGCGAACACTCCAGCCCGATTTCCCCGAGGTGCAGGTCGGTGGACGTGTAGTAGGTGTAGGGCGAATCGTGCCGGTAGAGCCTCCCCACCGACGGATCCTTGAAGAGCACGCAGCCGCAGCCGTACGGTTGCAATCCATGCTTATGCGGATCGATCACGACGGACGCGGCATCCGCGAGCCCATCGAAGGCGCGTCGCGTCTCGTGTTCGAGATTGTCGGTGAGTAGGAAATAGCCCCCGTAGGCCGCGTCGGCGTGCACCCGGAAATCGTAGCGACCCCGGAGATGTACGATCGCGTCGAGCGGGTCGACGGCGCCCGTTGCCGTCGTGCCCAACGTGGCAACGACTGTACCGACACCACCCGCCGCCAGGCGCTGCTCCAGTGCCTGCATGTCCATCCGGCCTCGGGCGTCGCAGGGGATGGTCTCGAACGGCAAGCCGAGCACGCCGGCAATGCGTTGGTG
>JBOHSP010000225.1:0-6914 GCA_050733275.1 Gemmatimonadales bacterium | reverse complement strand
GGGCGGGCCGGCCGTCGCGGGCGCGAACGAAGGCCGTGCCCGACGCCCGGGCCAGGACCTGTTCCGCGCGGGCGACCACGAGCGGATGGTTGCGTCCGGCGCCGAAGGCCGCAAACCCCGCGTTGTCGAGCGCGGACTGCGGCAGGGGCAGCACACGGGCATCACTGCGCAGGACCGTGCGGATCGTGTCGGTGAGTGGCCGGACCCCGATGGTGATGCCCGTGCCGCGAGCCGCGAGCCAGCGGTTCATGGTCCAGCGGTCCAGCGCTCCACCCGCGGCCTCGTACCCGAGCACCACGACGCCGCCGCGGCCCGTGAGCTCGGTGAGGATCGCGAGATCTCCGAGCGTCAGCGCGGCCGACAGCTGCTCCGGCTCGCCGCCGGCGAGCATGATCACGACCCGGTAGCGGTCGAGGTCCTGACGGGTGAGGTGCGGATAGAAGCGGCGGTATTCGACGCGGTAGCCCACCGCGCGCCACGGCCCGGCGGTCTGCTCGAGGAGCGCGGGGTCGGACTGCGCGAGGTCGAGCAGCAGCAGGCGGGTGGCGCGCGGTTGGCCCGCGACGAGCAGGAGCACCGCGGTCACGACGGCGGCGACGACCCAGCGCAGCAGCGGCGTCATCGGTTGTACTTGCGCAGCACGGCGCGCAGCCGCTCGTGCGGCAGGGCGGTGACGCGCAGGCCGTTGGCGCCGGTCATGGTGCGCGCGGCGATCATCGCGTTGACGATCGCTTCCTCGGTCGCCTGAATCGTGGCGTCGAACAGCGGGTCGATGCGCTCATTGGGCAGCATGGTCAGCGGCGCCGTGCCGTCGGGCCGCGCGGCGCCGGGATTGGCGGTCGAGAAGGCGATGAAAATGTCGCCCGACGAGTTGCCGCCCGTCCCGCCCAGGCGCCCGACGCCGAGGGAGGCGCGCGTCGCCAGGCGCTCGAGCTGGTGCGGCAGGAGCGGCGCGTCGGTCGCGATCACGATAATGATGGAGCCGCGCTCCTCGTCCACACAGCGCGGCGCGCCCTCGTAGCACGGCAGCGCGTCCGAGATTTCGCGGCCCACCGGCACGCCGGCAATGCTCAGCCGGCTCCGCCTTCCATAATTACACTGCACCAGCACGCCGACGGTGTACCCGCCGGCCGCCGCGGTGAGCCGCCGCGACGCGGTGCCGATGCCGCCCTTGAACTGGTGGCAGATCATTCCCGTGCCGCCGCCCACGTTGCCCTCGGCCACGGGTCCGCCGCGGGCGCTGTCCAGCGCCTGGAAGGCGTGGCGCTTGGTGACGTGGAACCCGTTGATGTCGTTGAGCGCGCCGTCCCACGTCTCCGCGACGACGGGCAGGGACCAGTCGAACTCGTAGCCATGCTGCACCAGCCATTCGATCACGGCATCGCGCACGACGCCCACGCTGTGCGTGTTGGTGATCAGCACGGGGCCGGCGAGGAAGCCCGACTCCTCGACCCACGCGGTGCCGGTCATCTCGCCGTTGCCGTTGAGGGTGAACCAGGCGCCGAACACGGGATCGCCGTTGGTCTTGCCGCGGGGAAAGACGGCGGTGACGCCGGTGCGCACGGGCCCGCGGCCGACGAGGAGCGGCCCGGCGCCCTGAATGATCGTCGCGTGACCGACTTCGACGCCGGCGACATCGGTGATGGCGTTCAGGGGTCCCGGGGTGCCGTCGAACGGGACGCCGAGGTCGCGGGCGCGCTGGGCGGCGAGCGCGGCCGGGACGGGGAGCAGGAGCAGCAGCACGAGGTAGCGCACGACGAGTCTCCGGCGGAGCGTTGCCAGCAAAGCTACGAAACGCGGACGTACGGGAGCAGGGCCTGGCGCATCTCGCCCGCCGACTGCCAGCGGGCCTCGCGGGCCTTGGAGAGGGCTTTCATGACGGCGTCGGCGAGGGCGCGCGGGACGTCGCGCCGCAGCCGCCGGATCTCGGGCGGGGGGTGGTGCTGCTGCATGTCGAGCACGGCTGCGGCGGTGGCGGCGGCGAACGGCGGCCGCCCCACGAGCGCCTCGAACAGCACCACGCCGAGCGAGTAGATGTCGGTGCGGCCGTCGATGTGGGGGGAGCCGCCGGCCTGTTCCGGGCTCATGTACTCCTCGGTGCCGACCACGAAGCCGCTGCGGGTGACGCGGTCCTCGCCCGAGCTGGCGATGGCGCGGGCGATGCCGAAGTCCACGAGCATCGCGCCGTTCTCGGCGCAGACGATGTTGTCGGGCTTGATGTCGCGGTGCGCGAGGCCGTGCTCGTGGGCGTGGTCCAAGGCGGTGAGGACGTCGCAGGCGAGCCGTGCCGCGTGCTCGATCGGCAGCATGCCCTGGCGGCGCAGCAGCTGGCGCAGCGTGTCGCCGGAGACGTAGGGCATGACGAACCACAGCAGGTAGTCGGTCTCGCCGGAGTCAATGAGCGGGGCGATGTGGGGGTGATGAAGCTGGGAGGCGTAGCGGATCTCACGCAGGAAGCGGTCGGCGGCGACGGAGACGGTGAGCTCGGGGTGCAGGACCTTGATGGCGACCTGGCGGCCCTGGGCGTCGTAGGCGCCGAACAGGGTGGCGGTGCCGCCCCGCCCCACCGTCGTGATCACGGTGTAGCGATCGCCGAGGGCTTTGCGAACGCGTTCCAGGATATCGCGCGCCATCGGGCAGAATAGGAAGGTGGGCCGATCAGAGCGCCAGCCAGCACCACTCTTTCGTGAGCGGCGTGCGATTCATCTGGACCCCCCGCTCCTTCGTAATGAGCAGGTTGTTGGAGTGGTTGTAGCCATACCCGCCTTCGGGGTCGTACAGCCCGGGCTCGTTGGAGAACATCATGCCTTCCCGGAGCGGGGTGGCGTCTCCGAGTGAGATGTGCGGCTTCTGATGGCCCTCCATGCCGGCGCCGTGCGCGGGCCGGTGATAGACGAACCGTTCCAGTCCGGCGCGGCGTGCGATCTCGTGCACCCGGGCGGCCACCGTCCGGCACTCGACGCCGGCGCGCGAGTGCTCCTGCTGCGCCAGCGTCATTTCCGTATGGACTTCCCACATGCGGCGCTGCGCGTCGGTCATGGGAAGCACGTGGCAGGCGCGGTACCCCTCGCCGCCGTAGCCGCCGATCCGGACCATGATGCCGGAGAACTGGATGGCGTCGCCGCGGCGGATCTTCGAGTCGAAGAACTGGTTGGGGTGCGGGTACGCGGTGCCTACGCCGGTGCGGCACCCCACGTTGATCGACACGCCGACCGCGGTGTGGGGGCGGCCGTCGCGGCGGATGTCCCGCAGAACCAGCTCCGTGCCGAAGGCTTCCGCGGCATGGCGGACATCAAAGTCCGTGGCGTCGGTGCCGTGCTCCAGCACATAGCTACGGCAGTATTCCAGGATCTTGTCGGCGTAGTCAATGGCGCGCTGGGTGAGCGCGATCTCTTCGGGCGTCTTGACGACACGCATGCCCATCGGAATGTCGCCCGCGTGGCGGAACGTGGCACGAGGCAGCGTCTCGCGGAACTTGCGGAGCGTGCTGTCGGGGGCGTCCCAATCGAGCGCGATCGTCTTGTTGCCGAAGCCTCGCGCGTCGAGGCCTTTCATCATCCAAGTCCAGAGGTCCACCGTGCCCTGCGGGCTCGAGACGGCCCCGGCGCGCGGGTCGCCATTCGATTCGGCATGCGGATAGTCGAAGTAGTACTCGGCGTCGCCGATCCACCAGCTGGCGACGAGATCGCGATCGAGACCAGGGACAAAAAGGGCCGGATCGCCCGTCGCGGGGATCCAGAGGGCTTCCGGCCGCTCGGTTTGCGAGTGGAAGTAGCCAGCCACGTACAGGATGTTCCACTGGTTCTTGCACAGCATGCCGTCCAGACCCGCGCTCCGGAGTGCTTCCTGCAAGCGCGCCACGGTGTTCCGGTACCAGGAGATGGGGAGGCGATCGGGGACGTCCTGGATGCCGGTCGCGGGGTCGCGGCGCGGGGTGGTCCACCACCAGGGGAGCGCGCCGATGGCGTCTCGCGCGGGCGCGAGGGCGGCGGCGGAGGCGAGCAGCGAGGTGCGGACGAAGTCGCGGCGAGTCGGCATGGGTATTGGGCTCCGGTAGCGGGACCGCCCTAATGATGGCGCTCGGCAGGAACGCCGGCCATGGTCCCGCCAAAAAGGGCGGCTCGGACGAGCCGCCCTTCTGCACGGCGGGCCAGCACCGCTCAGGGGATTGGTGGCGCGGGGGGCACGGGCGACCAGCGGGCCCGTTGATCGGTCGCCGCGTTGTTCGTCAAATTGGATTGGCCGGTCCCGTTCGCGTCCATCACGTAGATCTCGACGTTGCCGTCGCGCTGGCTGTTGAAGGCGATGCGCGCGCCGTCCGCCGACCAGGCGGGCTGCTCGTCGGTTGCAGTGTGTTCCGTGAGCCGGGCCAACGCGCCGGTGAGCACGCTGACGGCGTAGATCTCGCGGTTCCCGTCCCGCTCGCTCGTGAAGGCGATGCTGACCCCGTCGGGTGCCCACTGCGGATCGAAGTCGTCCGCCGCGTGATTCGTCACGTTCGTCGGCTCGCCGGTCCCGTCGGCATTGGCGACGTAAATCTCGAACGGCGACTCGCCGACACCCTTTTGAAACGCGATCTGCCCGCCCGTAGGGGACCACGCGGGAAGCATGTCGAAGGCGTCATCATTCGTCAGGTTGAGCGGCTCGCCAGTCCCATCGACGTTCACGATGTAGATCTCGGAATCCCCTTCCGGATTCGACGGACCCGTGCGCGTGCTCCGGAACGCGATCTGCGCGCTGTTGGCAGACCACGTCGGCAGCGCGTCGAAGCCGGGGTCATTCGACACGTTTGTCTGCTCCATCCCGTCCGCGTTCATGACGTAGATCTCGTTGTTCGCGTCGCGGTCGCTCTCGAACGCGATCATCGACCCGTCGGGGGACCACCAGGGGTTCTGATCATCGGCCGGGTTGTTGGTCAGCCGCGTGACGCCCGAGCCATTGCGATTCATGACGTAGATCTCGGTGTTGCCGTCGCGATTGCTGGTGAAGACGAACCGGGTCCCATCGGGCGACCAGCGATGCTGGAAATCGAACGCCGCGCTATTGGACAGATTCGTCGGGTTCGAGCCGTCGGTATTCATCGCGTAGATCTCATTGTTGCCGTCGCGATCGGTGGTGAACGCGATTTGCTCGACGGCATCAGCCAGGGCCGCCGCCGTGAAGGTGACGACCCCTTCGGTGAGATCGACGGCAATCGTGACGGCTCCCGTGCAGTGCACCTGCTCGAGATCCGCGAGTTCGGGCACGCAACTGTCGAACGGGCCGTTGCCGTCGAGGTCCGCGTGCAGGCCGGCTCCGATGGTTTTCGCGGAGAGCTGATTCAGTCCTGCCGTGGCGCTCAGCGTCCACTGAACGGTGACCTTCCCGTCCCCGCCGCTCGTGCACACGAGCTCCGTCGTGTTCATGGCGCACTGCGGAGACGGTCCCGTCACGCCGCCGTCAACCCCGCCGCTGGGCGGAGCATCCTGGAACCGCACCGTCGCGTTCGCCACCGGTGCGCCGAGCTCATCGGTCACGACGATGGTGGCGTTCAGGGTCGTGCCCGGCGTGTTGGTGCCGAGATCCGTGCCGCCCGCGACGTTCAGCTGGGCGGGCAACGCGAACTGGAACTCACTGACCGTGTTCGCGCCTTCGCTCGCGACCTGCGCAACGGTAAGCGAGCGCTGCATGCCCGAGGTGACCGCCCCGCCAGAGGATTCGCCGAATTGGTCCGTTTCCCCCCCTCCACCAAGGTTGAAGACCGCCAGGCTGCCGGTCGTATTCGCGTACAACGGCGCAGGGCTGAGCAGCCGGGCCACGAGCGCCTGCCCCCCGCGCCAGAGACCCGCGAACCAGCTGAACACGGTGCCAGCAGAGGGCGCACTTGCCGCCGCAGCTTCGCATTCGGGGTCAGCGTGTGGCAGCGCCCGCACGGTGTTGCCGTCCCGCTGATGCAAACTGACGAGACGTTCCTGGTTCGCTTCCAATCCGGGCTCGAAGGAGCAAAAGCCGACTAGGGCGGCCGGTGTCAGCTGGAGCGGTGCAGCGACGGTGGTTTCGAAGAATGTCGCGATTCGCAGACATTTGCCGAAGAGTGGGAGGTCAACGTTGATCCCCTCGCACAACTCGAGCGTGAACGTGGCCTCTTCAATGGTCTCGCCACCCGACGTGGCCTGGGTGTTCGGATCGATTTCCAGCCTGAACAGTTCGTTTTCCGCGAACAGCTCGACGACGCCACCTGCCGCGAAGTTGATCGTCGCCGCGCTGCACTGCCCGCCACCGCATGTCGCTCCGTTCTGAATGGCAAACGGAATCGGCAACGTGCGGCCATCCACGAGGCCGATGTAATCGTCCTCGACATTCCGCAACCCGCTGCCATTGGCGACGGGAAACACATCCGCAAATCCAAGGCGCAGCTCGCCGAGCAAGACGTTGATACGGTAGATGCGATCGAGCCTGAGGCCCGTTCCTTCATGCGTGTCCCAGTTCACCCCATAATGATCGTTGGAGAGCTGGATCTCGCTCGAGGAAAACGTCCGGAAAGGCGTGCAGGCCGGTTGGGAGCCGGGATCCGGCGGTTCACATTCCTCGATCTCGACTCTGGGCCCGAGGTGGCGATTGAACTCGGCGACGTCATAGCCCGATGCGGGATCGAGACCCGGATGATCGACGATTGGAGGTAGAAAGAAGAAGTCCAGGTTGGGCCCCTCATGGGCGCCATCGCGAAGCTCGGCCCAGGGCGCGCCAATGGACGGCTGTACAGTGTCTTGCTGACAGGCGAGCGTGAGCAGCAGAGCGGCGGCGAGCGGCAGTCGGATCAGACGGGTCATGACACACACTCCGGAGCTGACAGCCAAAGGGGAGGGGCGCGCGGCTGATTCTACCGCCCGCATTCACTGTCGCAAGTGTGCAACACTGAATGCGTGCCGCTTATC
>JBOHSP010000224.1:0-5191 GCA_050733275.1 Gemmatimonadales bacterium | reverse complement strand
GCGTGGAGCGCCGCCGCCGCCCACGGACGCCGTGCCGCGCCGGCTGCGCGCCGGCGTGGACCCCGCGAGCTGGCGCCGCACGGAATCGGGCGACAGCCCGAGCAGCTCGGCGACCGGTCCCACGTCGTCGGACGTGCGCAACGCGGTGTAGGGGATGGCGAGGACGTCCTGCTCCTCGCCGATGTGGATCTCGACCTCGGCATTCATCCCGGGCCGGAGCAGACCGCCGCCGTTCGCAATCAGGGCCAGCACCGGGAACATGGTCACGTTTTGCTCCACGACCGCCTCGGCGCCGATCCGGAGCACCTCACCCGGGAACGGCCGGTTGGGGTACGCCGCCACCACGGTGGTGACCGGCATGCCCGCGCGGATCATGCCGATGTCCGTCTCGTCCACGAGCGCGCGGATCTGCACGGTATCCAGGCTCGCCATCCGCAGCAGCACCGCCCCGCCGCTCACGTCGCGGCTCGCCGACGCGATCACCGTCCCGACTTCCACCGGTCGCCCCAGGATGACGCCGTCGATGGGCGCACGCACCTCCGTGTCTTCATAGGCGATCTTCGCGTCTTCGAGCGCCCGGCGCGCGCGAATCAGGGCCGCGTACGCGGTCGCCCGCGCGAGCTTGGCCGCCTCGTACTCGAGGTCGGTGATGGCCTGCGTGGTGTGCAGCGCGTCGGCCCGCTCGAGCTGCGCATCGGCGTTGTCGAGCTCGGCCCGCGCCACGACCGAGTCTGCCTCGGCCTGCACGACCGCATTGGTGGGAATCCGGGGATCGACGCGCACCAGCAGCTGATTGCGGCGCACCTCGTCGCCTTCATCGACCAGGACTTCGACGATCTCCCCCGACGCCTTGGACTTGACCTCGACCAGCGTCACGGGCTCGATCACCCCGGCGGCGCTCGCCGAGACGATGATATCCCGCCGGGTGACCGGCGACAGCCGCACCTCGGGCGGACGCGTCTCAGCGGTCCCGCCGCAGGCGGCCCATGTCACAGCGAGAAGCGGGAGCAGCGAATGTTTGGCCACGACCACGGCCTCCGCGAGGGGGAAAACCGACGGCATGCCCGCGCGGGACATGCACTTCACAGTCAGTATAGTGGCTTACGCGGCAGCCACCACGAGCGTTGCTGCGGCGCGACCGGTTGACACCCGGCGCGCCCAGCGGAGAGATTCTTGTGCCATGGCACGCGTCATCTTCTGGGATGTCGATACCCAGTACGACTTTATGAAGGCGGGCGGCAAGCTGTACGTGCCCGACGCCGAGCAGCTGATTCCCAACCTCAAGAAGCTCACGGACTACGCGCACGGCCACGACCTCCGGATCGTGGCCAGCGCCGACGATCACGTCCTGGACCATCCCGAAATCTCTAGCACCCCGGACTTCAAGACGACGTTCCCGCCGCACTGCCTGCGCGGCACCCCCGGCCAACGCAAGATCCCGGAAACCGCCCTCCGTGACCCCCTGGTGATCGAGCCGGACGCCCAGGATGCGGCGGCGCTCGCGGCGCGGGTCCGCGCGCATCGCGGCGACATCCTCTTCCACAAACACCGCTTCGACGTCTTCACCAACCCCCACGTCCTCCCCCTGCTCGACGTGCTCGCCCCGGATGACATCGTGCTGTACGGCGTCGCGCTCGACGTGTGCGATCGCTTCGCCATCGAGGGACTGCTGCGCCACCGGTCCCAGCTGCGGCTGTTCGCCGTCGTGGACGCGATGAAGCCGATCGACCGCGATGTCGCCGAGCACCTGCTCAAGGAGTGGGGCGAGGCGGGGGTGCGGCTGGTGAAGACGAGCGAAGTCGTCGTGGGAGGGCTCGTGGAGGAGCTGGCCAAGGCCGGCGCATGACGGCGCAGGCACCCGCCACGCCCGCTGCCCAATTCGGGAAGTTCTTCCTCCCCGGCCCGACGGACGTCCACCCCGACGTGCTGGCCGCGATGGTGCGGCCCATGATCGGGCACCGCTCCTCGGCCATGGAGCAGCTGCTGCAGGGCGTGGCGCCGCAGCTCGCCGCGCTGTGCCGCACCAGCCGCCCCGTGCTCATCGGTACCACCTCGGCCACCGGGTTCATGGAGATGGCGGTCCGCAACGGCGTGCAGCGGCGGGCGCTGGCGCTCGTCAACGGCGCGTTCAGCGAGCGCTTTGCGGGGCTGGTCTCCGCGTGCGGCAAGGAGTGCATCCGGCTCGACGTGGCACCCGGCGGCGCGATCGAGCCGGGAATGCTGCGCGACGCACTGCGCCGCACCCCCGTGGACGCCGTGACCTGCGTGCACTCGGAAACGTCCACGGGCGTGTTGCAGGACGTCGCGGGCTTCGCGGAGGTGGTCCGTGAGTTCGACGACGTGCTGCTGCTGGTGGACGCGGTCACCTCGGTCGCGGGCTCTCCGGTCGAGACGGACGCGTGGAACCTCGACTTCGTGTTCACCGGATCGCAGAAGGCCCTGGCGCTGCCGCCCGGCCTCGCGCTGGCCGTCGCCTCGGAGCGCATGCTGGCGCGCGCGCACACCGTCGAAGCCCGCGGCGGCTACTTCGACCTGGTCGCCTTCGCCAAGGCGATGACGAAGTACCAGCCCACCAACACGCCGGCCATCTCGCTGCTGTACGCCCTCGAGGCGCAACTCGAGCGGATTGCGGCGGCCGGCGGCATCGCGGCGCGGTGGCGCCGGCACGAGGACATGCGGCGCACCGTGGAAACCTGGGCCCGGGCGGCGGGCATCGAGTTCCTGCCGCGCGAGGGGCGCCGCAGCTGGACCGTCTCGTGCCTGCGGCTGCCGGAAGGCAAGCGGGCCAAGGACGTCGTGGGCGCGCTCAAGCGCGACGGCTGGACCATCGGGGCCGGCTACGGGCCGCTCAAGGAATCGACGATCCGCATCGGGCACATGGGCGACCACACGGTGGATGCGGTGCAGGAGCTGCTGCCGCTGATCGAGCGCGCGCTGCGATGACCTGGCGCGTCGTGATCGCCGACCGGGTGGCCGCGAGCGGGATGGACCTGCTCGCCGGCACGCCGGGCGTCGAGGTCCTGATGGTCGCCGGCAAGTCGCGCGAGGACTTCGACCGGGGTCTCGCCGCCGCGCACGCGCTCATCGTGCGCAGCGAGACCCGCGTGACCGCCGATCTGCTGGCGCGCGCGCCGCATCTGCGCGTGGTGGCGCGAGCGGGGACGGGTGTCGATACCATCGACGTGCACGCCGCGACGCGCCGCGGCATCGCCGTGCTGAACGCGCCCGGCGCCAACACCGTCAGCGCCGGCGAGCACGCGATGGGGCTGCTGCTGGCGCTGGTGCGCCGCATCCCGGAGGCCGCGGCGGCGATGCGCGGCGGCGACTGGGACCGCAAGCGCTTCGAGGGCAGCGAGCTGCGCGCCAAGACCATGGGCATCGTGGGGCTCGGCCGCATCGGGGGCCACGTCGCCCAGCTCGCCCGCGCCTTCGGCATGCAGGTCGTCGCGCACGATCCCTACCTCCTGCCCGAGCGGGCCGCCGAGCTCACCGTGCGCCTGCTGCCGCTCGAGACGCTGCTGCGCACCGCCGACGTCGTGTCGTTGCACGTCGCCTTGACCGAGGACACCCGGCACCTGATCGATGCCCGGCGGCTGCGCCTCATGAAGCCGACGGCGGTGCTCATCAATACCGCGCGCGGCGAGCTGGTGGATGAGGCGGCGCTGGCAGAGGCGCTGCGCGAGCGGCGCATCGGCGGGGCCGCCATCGACGTGTTCGCCACCGAGCCGCTGCCCGCCGATTCCCCGCTGCGCGGGCTCGACCGCGTGATTCTCACTCCCCATCTCGCCGCCTCCACCGCGGAGGCGCAGGAGCGCGTGGCCGTGGAGATCTGCGCCGCGGTGCGCGATGCGCTCGTGACCGGCGATCTCTCCGGGGCGATCAACGTGCCCGGGATCGGCGGCGCCAGCGAGACGGTGCGCCGCCTCGGCCCCGTGCTGGACCTCGCCCGCCGCCTCGGGCGCCTGGCGCTCGCCCTCACCGACGGCCCGGTGACGGCCGTCGAGGTGGCCTACGGGGGCAAGGAAGAAACGGCGACCCGGCCCGTGCTGATCGCGGCGCTGGAAGGGCTGCTCGCGGCGATGAACGCCGCGCCCGTGAGTCTCGTGAACGCCCAGCTGCTGGCCGAGGAGAAGGGCATCCGGCTGGCGCGCAAGGAGGGCGCGCCCGAGCCGGGCTTCGAGACGTCGGTCGGCGTGAAGGTGGACACGACGCGCGGCCGCGTGCGGGTCGCCGGGGCGCTCGTCGGCGACGGCCACGGGCGCGTGATCCGGATCGACGACTATCACGTGGACATCGCGCCGATCGGGTGGATGTTGATCGTCCGGAACCGCGACGTGCCCGGGGTCATCGGGCACGTGGGGACGGTGCTCGGCGCCGCCGGGATCAACATCGCGAGCTACCACCAGGCGCGACGCGCGGTCCCGGGGCAGGGCGAGGCCGCGCTGGCGGCGATCAACGTCGATCAGGCGCTGGCCAACGGCGTGATCGGAAAGCTGCAGGGGTTGCCGGACGTGGTGGACGTCCGGCTGGCCCACTTCGGGGACTGAGACTCAATGGGCCGCTTCTTCAGGTTGACGGCTCTTCTCTTTGGGGGTATTGTGACCATAGTCAGAGACTAGGATCACGAGTGCCCACGAAGATATCCAAGTCGCGTTTCAAAGCGCAGGCGCTGCAGCTCTTTCGCCAGGTCGAGCGGACGGGCCAACCCATTGTGATCACCGACCGGGGAACGCCGGTGTTGAAGGTGGTGCCCTATCGTGACGAGGACGCCGAGGCGGCGCGCCGCGTGCTCCGCGAGTCGGTGCTCAAGTACGAGTCGCCCACCGAGCCGGTGGCAGAGGAGGATTGGGAGAGCGCGCGGTGATCGTGCTCGATACCCACGCCCTCGTCTGGTGGGTCTCCGATCCGGACCGCATTCCCGCGCGAGCCCGGCGCTTGGTGGACGCGACCAGACGCGAAGGCGGGCTCTGCGCGGTCTCGTCGATTTCGGCTTGGGAAATCGCGATGCTCGTGGCACACGAGCGCCTCGTGCTCTCGATCGACCTCGAGGCGTGGATCGCCGCCGTCGAGGCGCTCCCGTATCTGCAGTTCGTACCCGTGGACAACCGGCTGGCGGTACAGGCGGTGCGGCTCGACCGGTTTCCGCAGCGCGATCCGGCGGACCGGATCATTGTCGCCACCGCGCTGGCAC
>JBOHSP010000223.1:0-7531 GCA_050733275.1 Gemmatimonadales bacterium | reverse complement strand
GCGGCACGCTGAACGACAGCCGCCGGGGCGCGCTCCCCCCGGCGCCACGCCCCGGGGTCATGCGCGCCCGCAGCTCCGGCCACAGGTCGCGCGCGGGCGGCCGGTCCTCGAGCGCCTGCGCCCGCGCGACCACCGTCCGCAGCTCGGCGGCCGTGTCGCGGCAGTCCGCGCAGGTCGCGAGGTGCGCCTCCAGCGCCGCTCGCTCCGCCGCGGGCAGCTCGCCGTCGAGATACTCAGACAACCGGTCAGTCCACTGGTCGTTCATCGGTCCCTCCCCCTCCCAGATACTTCCGCAGCGCCATCCGCGCGTGATGCAACTGCGACTTCGACGTGCCCGCGACGATGCCGAGCATGCGCGCGATGTCCTCGTGCCGATAGCCTTCCACGTCGTGAAGCACGAACACCTGCCGCGCTCCGTCGGGAAGGCGGGCAAGCGCCTCCTCGAAATCCACCGCCAGCTCGGGGCGGTACGCCGGCGTCGCGGCGGCGGCGTGGTCGTCCGGCTCCACGTCCGCTACGTAGCGGCCCCGCTCGATCCCCACGGTCTTGCGGCGCGCCAGGACGACGTTCACCGCCAGCCGGTGCAGCCACGTGCCGAAGGCCGACTCGCCGCGAAACGTGCCGAGCTTCCGCCAGGCGCGGAGGAAGACGTCCTGCGTGAGGTCGTCGGCTTCGTCCGCGTCGAGCATGCGGCGCACGAGGCTGTGCACCCGCGCGACGTGGGCGCGGTACAGGCGCTCGAACGCGCTGGCGTCTCCGCTTGCCGCGAGAGCCACGTCCGCCGTTTCCGAGACCGCCGTCAGAGTTTCCTCGAGCACCTGTCGGGGCATGCAGGGGTTTGGATAGTCAGGTCCGGCAAAGGGTTGTAGCTTGCAGCATGCTCGCCGCCGCCGCTATCGGCCTGTTGCTGGGCCTGCGCCATGCCTTTGAGCCGGACCACCTTGCGGCCGTCTCGACGCTCGCCACCCGCCAGGGCGGCCTGCGGCAGGCCACCCGGCTGGGCCTCGCCTGGGGCATCGGCCACACGGCCGTCGTCGGGATCGTGGCGCTGCTGGTCATCGCGTTCGACGTGCGCCTGCCGGCCGGGCTCGCTCCCGCTGCCGAGCTGCTCGTCGCCGCGCTCTTGATCCTGCTCGGTGGCGTCGTGGTGTGGCGCTACGCGCGGGGACGGTGGCACATCCACCCGCACTCCCATCCGGCGGCGGGCGGGGGAGCGCACCTGCACCTGCACAGTCACGCGCACGACGCCCATCACGGTCACCCCCACGCGGTGGATGCCCGCCGCTCGCTCGGGTTCGGGCTGGCGCACGGGCTCGCGGGCAGCGGGGCGCTCACGGCGCTGCTGATCGCCGCGGCGCCCGACGCCCGCGCGCGGCTGGTCTACTTCGCGGCCTTTGGGGCGGGGACGATCGTGGGAATGTTCCTCGTCTCGGCGGCCGTGGCGCTGATCGTGCGCGTGGCCACGCGCCACGGGCCGCGGTGGGCGGCCCTGCTGCACCTCGGATCAGCCTGTCTCAGCATCGTCGCGGGCGTGGCGCTGGCGCAGCGAGTCATCCTGCCGTAACGAGACGCCGGGACGCCGAGGCGTCGAGGCAGGCGCCGAGACGCCGTCTCCCTGTGACGTCTCGGCTCCCTCGACGGCGCTCACCACCGCGGCGCCGGCCAGATGCCCGGCCACGTTCGTGGCGGTGCGGAACATGTCGGGAATGCGATCGATGCCGAGCAGCAGGCTGAGGCCCGCGAGGGGCAGGCCCGTGGTCGCGAACGCGGGGAACAGGCTGAGGATGCTCGCGGACGGCACGCTGGCGACCGTGAGCGAGGCCAGGAACACGGCGGCCCCCGCCTGGAGCACGCCGGTAGTGTCGAGCGGGACGTCGTAGAGCCGGGCGATGAACAGCACGGCGGCGGCCTGGAACAGCGCGCTGCCCGAGCGATTGATGCTGGCGCCGAACGGCAGCACGAACCCGGCAATCGCCCTGGGCAGCTTGAAGCCGTGATCGGCGGCCTGGAGCATCGTCGGGAGCGTCGCGAGGGACGACGTGGTCGAGAACCCCATCAGCAGCGACGGCAGGGCGACGCGCAGAAATCTCCCCGGCGGCACGCGGGCCAGGGTGGCGAGCAGCGGCAGATACACCAGCGCGACGAACAGCGCGAGTCCCACGACCACGGCGGCGATGAATCCCAGGGTGGCCCGGATCAGCTGCCAGCCGACGATCGCCACGAGCGGCGCGACCAGCGCGAAGATGCCGACCGGCGCGAGCAGCAGCACCCAGTGGACGATGCGGATCAGCGCCTCGGTGGCGACGTCGGCGAGGTCGGTGAGGGCGGCGCGTTTCTCGGCGGGCAGCGAGGCCGTGGCGACGGCGAGGAACGACACGAACACGATGACGGGCAGCAGGTTGAAGTCCACGGCGGCGCGCAGCGGATTGGACGGGATCAGCTCGACGAGGAAGCGGGTGCCGCCGGGGAGGGCGGCGGCGGCGCGCTGCGCCAGGGTGGTGTCGGCGGAGGCCGCGCGCAGGACGTCCTGATGCTCGGAGCCGAGCGGGACGGCGGGGACGAGCACCGCGGCGGCGGCGAAGCCGATGGCGATGGCAATGAGTGTCGTGCCCCAGAAGAACGCGAGCGTGCGGGTCACGAGCCGGCCCAGCGTGCGCAGCGCGCCGAGCCGCGCGATGCCGGTGAACAGCGCGGCGGCGACGAGCGGGATGACGACCATCGAAAGCAGGTTGAGGAACAGCCTGCCGAGCGGCCGCAGGCGCACGAGCAGGTCGCGCAGCCCCGGTTGACCCAAGTCCGCGAGCGCGGCGCCGGCGAGACCGAGGAGCAGGCCGGCGCCGAGGCCGATCACCATCGCCAAGTGGCTTCTCATCGAATGCGGGCTATTATATCCCGATGACCGAGAACCGACACGCGCAGACGACGACGCCCAAGTGGGCGCTCATCCTCGGGGCCTCGAGCGGATTCGGCGAGGGCGCGGCCCGCGCGCTGGCGCAGGCGGGCTATGATATCGCCGGCGTGCATCTCGACCGCAAGGCGGGGCTGGAGCACGTCGCCGAGCTGCGGCGGGCGCTCGAGGCGGGGGGCCGCAAGACGCAGTACTTCAACGTGAACGCGGCGGACGAAGCGAAGCGCAACGAGGTGCTCGCCGAGCTCGCAGCCCAGCGGCTCAACGTCGCCGTGCTGCTGCACTCGCTCGCCTTCGGCACGCTCAAGCCCTACATCGGCGACGACGTGCTGAACAAAGCCAACATCGACATGACGCTCGACGTCATGGCGCACTCGCTGGTGTACTGGGCGCAGGGCCTCGTGAAGCAGGGGCTGATGGGCCGCGGCGGGCGCATCTTCGCGATGACGTCGTCGGGCTCGACGCGCGTGTTCGCGACGTACGGCGCCGTGTCGGCGGCGAAGGCGGCGCTGGAGTCGCACTGCCGGCAGCTCGCGCTGGAGCTCGCGCCGCACGGGATCACGGTCAATGCGCTGCGCGGCGGCGTCACGGACACGCCGGCGCTGCGCAAGATTCCCGGCAACGACAAGCTCATCGCGGTCGCGACGGAGCGAAACCCGCATCACCGCCTCACCACGCCCGGCGACCTGGGTGGCGCGATCGTGGCGCTGTGCCACTCCAGCGCCGACTGGATCACCGGCAACGTGATCAACGTGGACGGCGGGGAGGAGATCTCGGCGTAGCCTCCCCGTACACGCTGGAGCGCGCGCGTGCCGTGCTGCGCGCGTACCATCCCATCCCCATCGCCGTCACGCCCGACATGATCCCGGCCGCGGTCGCCGTGATCCTGCGCGACGGCGCCGCCGGCCTCGAGGCGCTGTTCATCCACCGCGCGGTCCGCGCGGGCGACACCTGGTCGGGCCAGATCGCGTTCCCCGGCGGGCGCCGCGACCCCGGCGACGCCGACTTGCTCGCCACTGCGATCCGGGAGACCCGCGAAGAGATCGATGTGGAGCTGTCGGCCGCCGAGTGGCTGGGCGTGCTCGACGACCTGCACCCGCGCACGCCGGTGCTGCCGCCCGTGGTCGTGCGGCCCTGCGTCTTCGCCCTCGCCGCCGTGCCGCCGCTGCGCCTCAGCGCCGAGGTGCAGGCGGCGTTCTGGGTGCCGTTCGCCACGCTCCAAGAGCCCGGCGTGCGCCAGGAGGTCACCATCCGGCACCCCGGGCTGCCCCCCCGGGTCCTGCCAGCGTACGTCCTGGGGAATCATACGATTTGGGGCATGAGCGAACGGATTCTGACGCCACTCGCTAATATGTTGTCGTAGTGCGCTTTACAGCTTATTAGCGCGACGAAATCCACATCTTTGCTTGACAACATGTGATAATTAGCATAGCCTAACCCCCTGTCTCATTGACAGCCTGGTTGAGGGGGACGGTGGCATGAACGCGGCGCTTCGCAGTCCCGAGCAGCTCACGCGCTCGGTCGAAGATTACCTCAAATCGATTTTCCATCTCACCAGTCAGGGCGGCTTCGCCACGACGAGCGACATCGCGACGATGCTGGAGATCGCGCCGCCATCGGTGAGCGGCATGGTGAAGCGGCTCTCGGAGACGGGCCTGATCGAGCACGTCCCCTACCGCGGCGTGCAGCTCACCCCGCAAGGCCGCCGCGCGGCGCTCCAGACGATCCGCCGCCACCGCATCCTCGAGGTCTATCTCACGCAGCAGCTCGGCTACGACTGGGGCGACGTGCACGAAGAGGCGGAGCGGCTCGAGCACGCCGTGTCCGAGAAGCTGATCGAGCGCATGGCCAGCGCGCTCGGCTCGCCCCGCTACGATCCCCACGGCGCGCCGATTCCCACGGCTGCGGGCGAGATCGAGGAGGCGGAGCTCGTGACCCTCGCCGACGTGCCGGTCGGCGCGGACGTCGTGCTGCGCCAGGTCGGCGACGAGGAACCGGCGCGGCTGCGCTATCTCGCCGAGCAGGGGCTGACGCCGGCCACGCGGCTCAGGGTGCTCGACCGCCAGCCGTTCAATGGGCCCATCAGCGTCCGGATCGGCGGCGCGACGCGCGTCGTGGGGCGCGAGCTGGCGGCGCTCCTGTGGTGCGAGGAGGTGCTGGTATGACGCGGCTATCGCGGCGCGAGGCGCTGAAGCGGAGTCTGGTCGGTCTCGCGGGGGCGGCCGCCGCGGGGCCCGCCCTGCAGGCGCAGGCCACGGCGTTGGGCGCGCATCCCGACGCGCACACGCTGATGACGCGCGGCCTGCCGTCGCCGGAAGCGGCCGGCATCGACCCGGCGAAGTTCCTGCGGCATTTCGACTACGGCGTCGTCTCGAGGCGACCCAACGGCCAGACTGTGCGCGAGTACCGTATCATCGCGATGGACCGCAACCTCGAAGTCATGCCGGGCGTGGTCTATCCGGCGTGGACGTTCAACGGCCAGGTGCCGGGTCCGACGCTGCGCTGCACCGAGGGCGACCTGGTGCGCGTGCATTTCCACAACGCCGGCACGCACCCGCACTCGATCCATTTCCACGGCTTCCACCCGGCCAACATGGACGGCGTGTTCGAGCAGATCGATCCGGGCGGCTCGTACGTGTACGAGTTCGAGGCGCAACCGTTCGGGCTGCAGCTCTACCACTGCCACACGATGCCGCTGAAGCGCCACATCTCCAAAGGGCTGTATGGCGCGATGATCATCGATCCCAAGCGCGGCCGTCCCGACGCGCATGAGATGGTAATGGTGATGAACGGCTTCGACGTGAACTTCGATGCCGAGAACGAGGTGTACGCCGTGAACACGGTCCCGTTCGCCTATCAGGCCAATCCGGTCGTGCTGCGGCGCGGCGAGCTGAACCGTGTTTATCTCGTCAATGTGCTCGAGTTCGACCTCGTCAACTCGTTGCACATTCACGCGAACTTCTTCCACGTCTACCGCACCGGCACGAAGCTCGAGCCCGACGACTTCACCGACACGATCAGCATGGGCCAGGGCGAGCGGCACATTCTCGAGTTCACCTACGACAAGCCGGGAAAGTTCATGTTCCACGCGCACCAGTCGGAGTTCGCGGAGCTGGGGTGGATGGGGGTGTTCGATGTGCAGGGGGAGGTGGCGTGATCCGGCAATTGCGGATTGCGGCTTACCTGATTGCGGATTGCCGATTGCGGATTGCGGATTGGATCGGAAAGCGTCGGAGCGCCGGGCGCCCGCATTGCCAATCCGCAATCCGAAATCCGCAATCCGCAATCCGTTGCTCCGCAATCCGCAATCCGTTGGCCGGGGTGATCCGATGAGCGGGTTGCGCCGCTGGCTCTGGTTCGCGCTCCCCCTCGTGCTCCTCGGAGCTCTCTCCCTCTTCGTAGTCAAAGGCGGGACGCTGTCTCGCCTCGCGAGGGGGACCCCCCCCGTCGAGGAGCTGACGATCGACCGCGTGCGGCTCACGCCGGGCCACTTCATCGTGGACGTGGTGAACGGCGGGCCGGATCCCGTCACCGTGGCGCAGGTCATGGTGGACGATGCCTTCTGGGCGCACACCATCACGCCCGACCGCACGCTCGGCCGGCTGGAACGGGCCCGGATCGAGATTCCCTACCCCTGGGTCGAGGGGGAGCCGCACCAGATCCGGCTGGTGACAGCCAACGGCGTCACCTTCGATTACGAGGTCGCGGTCGCCACCGCGACGCCGCGCGCCGACGCGCGCTACTTCCTCGTGTTCTCGCTGATCGGCCTGTACGTCGGTGTGCTGCCGGTGGCGATCGGCCTGCTGTGGCTGCCGTTCCTCAAGCGGCTCGACCGGCGCTGGATCCACTTCGCCCTCGCCCTCACGGCCGGATTGCTGATCTTCCTCGCCGTCGAGGCGGTGCACGAGGCGCTGGAGACCGCGGGGCGGGTGGCGGGGGCATTCCAGGGCGTTGGACTCGTGGCGCTTGGAGTGCTGGGGGCATGGCTGGTGCTGCAGGCCGCCGCGGGGCGGCGGAGGACGGCGGAGGGCGGCGAAAACCCGGCGGCCCAGCGGCTCCGGCTGGCATTCCTCATTGCATTAGGTATTGGGCTGCACAATCTCGGCGAGGGGCTCGCGATCGGCGCCGCGTACGCGCAGGGCGCCGTCACCCTCGGCGCCTTCCTCATCGTGGGATTCATGATCCATAACACGACCGAAGGACTGGGCATCGTCGCGCCCGTCGCACAGGACGATCCGCCGATCCGCACGCTCGCGCTCGCGGGATTGCTGGCCGGCGCGCCCACGATCCTCGGCGCCTGGGTGGGCGGCCTAGCCTACTCGCCGCTCCTCGCCACGCTGTTTCTGGCGGTCGGCGCCGGCGCCATCCTCCAGGTGCTGGGCGTGCTGTACCGCGTGGTCGGCCGCGAAACCGGGCCGACGATTTGGTCGCCGCTCAACGCGCTCGGCGTCGCGGCGGGTCTCGTGCTGATGTACGCGACCGGCTTGCTGGTGGCCTCGTGACCGCGCCCCTCGGCCTGCTCGCCCTCGTGCTCGGCGTGGGGCAGCAGGCGCCGGTGCTCGCGCCCATCGCCGACAACAGCTTCCTGATCGAAGAGGCGTACAATCAGGAGCCGCGCGTCGT
>JBOHSP010000222.1:0-4834 GCA_050733275.1 Gemmatimonadales bacterium | reverse complement strand
GCTGGTAGGCGTTCGCCTGATCCGACGCGCCGCCCCAGATGTGATCGGGCCGGGCGCCCGGCGTGAGCGCGATGACATTGCGGGGGTCGAGCGTCGTCGGCAGCAGCGCGATTTCGTCAACCGTGACCTTGCTGCCCAGATCGGTATCGGTCGTCGAAATCGCCGCCGCGGGCGCGCTGACGACGAGCGAATCGAGCGTGAACGGCACGAGCTCGAGGACGGACGACAGCCGGACTGTGCTGCCCGGTTCGAGGACGACATCCTGGCGTGCCAGGCGATAGCCGAGGCGAGACACGGTCACGACGTACGGACCGGGCTCGAGGCCAGTGAGGCGCCAGGCGCCGTCGGCGTCGCTGGCCGCGCGGCCGACCAGCGGGCCGGTGGGGCGACGCACGGCCACCTCGGCCGCGGCGAGCGGCCGGCCGATCGCGTCCACAACCCGCCCCTCGAGCGTGCCGCGCTGCGGCGCCTGGGCCGCGAGTGCCAGCGTCGCGATCGACGCAAACGCCGCCAGCACGCTGCCCCCGCCCCTTCGCTAGCGCCGCTCGGCGCCGAGGCTGCGGTACACGAGCTCCACGAACTGTTCGGGCGTCACGAACCCACTTCCCCAGCGGGCGTCGAACTCCGCCGTGGGGCGGGTCGCCACGATCTGCGCGAGCGTCCGACCCGCCGCGATCCCGCGGCGCACGCGGTCCCGCACCGTGCCCAGCATCGCGCGGTACTCGCGCACCGCGGCGCGGTCGCTGAGCGCGCCGTGGCCGGGGATGATCTTGACGTTCTCGTCGCCGAGCGTGAGCAGCACGTCGACCGCGGCGATCAGCCCGTCGATGCTGCCGCCGCTGCTGAGATCGATGAACGGGAACCCATAGGTGACGAACACGTCGCCGGCGTGCACGACGTTGGCGTTGCGCCACAGGATGAACGCGTCGCCGTCCGTGTGCGCCGCGGGCACGTGAAAGGCACGCACCGCGTCGCCATTGATGTGAAAGGTGACCGTGTCGCTGAAGGTGACGACCGGCAGTGCGCCCTGGGGCGCGGGCGCGACGGTGTCGGCGAAAAACTCCATGACCTGCCCGGCCGACATGCGGCGCCGCACGTTGTCGTGGGCCACGAGCAGCGCGCCGGCCTTGCCCATGGCCTCGTTGCCGCCCGTATGGTCGCCGTGCCAGTGCGTATTCAACACGAACCGCACGGGACGGTCCGTCAGCGCCGCGATCGCCGCGCGGATCTTGGGCGTGAGCGGCGCGTACTGATCGTCCACCACGAACACGGCGTCGGCGCCGATCGAGAGCCCGATGTTGCCGCCCGCGCCGCGCAGCATGTAGACGCCCTCGGCCACGCGCTCGGAGCGCACCTGCACCGTGTCGAAGTTCTGTTGCGCCCAGCTCGAGCCGGGCGCGATCAGCGTCGTGACGGCAACGAGCCCGGCCCACCGGAGCGTGCGGGTCACACGTGCACCGGCGCCTTGACTCGCGCCAGGCTGTTGCCGACGAGCCCGAGCCACACGAAGCCGGCCAGCAGCACGAGGCGCAACACCGTCCAGTTCTGCGTCACGAACAGGAAACTGCCGATCTCGACGACGCCGACGGCAATGCCGGCCTGCGCCAGCCAACGTGGAAATGCCGCGTCGGCCAGGAGGGCGAGGCCATAGCAAACGGTGCCGGCCCAGAAGATGGGCGCGGCCACGTGCATGAGGCCCATGAGTGTGGAGTTGACGGCCAAATACGCGTGCTCGGCAGCCACTTCGCTGCCGGCGCCGGCCGCCTGCAGCAGCGCCGGGAACGCCGCGATTTCCGGCGCCACCACGGCGACGAATAGGGCGCCGGTCACGGCCGTGGCCGCGAAGCCCAGCACGGCCCAGCCTTCGGCCCGGGTGGTGAAGAGATGGCGCGTCAGGGCGAACAGTCCGGCGACGACCAACGTGGCCCCCAGTGCCAGGAACCAGTGGGAGGCCATCCAGCCTCCCGACGCGGCGGCTGCAGCATAGGCCGCCAGGTTCAGAGGCTGGGGCGCGTGCAGCAGGACGCCTGCGGCATTCAGCACGGCGCCCGCCACCAGCGCGGCGCCGCCAATGCGGTACAGCGATGGATTGCGCATGCAAACCTCCCCGGAAGTGAGTGACGGCTCTGCGGACGGAGAGGCAATCGACCAGTCGGGCGGGGCGGCGTCAAGCGGCGACGCCGCCCCGTGAGGAGAGCCCGAGAAGGCCTGAGGACTACTCGATCGGTTGGAGGAGAATGCGCACCACGGGCTCGGCGAACGTGTCGGGGTTATTCGGGTCGTGAATGTCGGCCGTCAGCTGGTACACCTCGGTCAACTGGTACGCGCGGCCATCGACGCCGGCGAGCCGCCCCGTCCAGCGCCCGTGAAAACTCGCGAGCGTGAACGTGGAGATGCGCTGCACGGGACCCTCGGCGAGGCGAGTGGGGCCAGTGAGGAAATCGCAGAACTTGGCGCCGTCGAAGATGTTGTTGAATCCGAAGAAGTTGATCGATGCGGCGAGCCCCGCGTCCGCGGGCGACGTCGCCCGGTAGATCGCCACGCGCTCGGCGTCGGACGTCTGGAGCGCAAACCGCTGGCCGATCTCGGATGGCGTCGTCACGCGCATGACGTCGACGAGGTTGAGGGGCTCGGAGCCGCCGCACACGAACGCGTCGGACGGCATGTGCGCGGCGAGCAGCTGACGCTCGGCATCGAAGATGAGCGTGAACGTGACGGTCGTGAACCGGACGATCACGGCGCCGCTCGCCGCGTTCACGTCGGCGGTGGTGGACGCGGCGAGCAACTCGGTTTGGGGGGCGAGTGCCGATTCCGGCCGGGCGCCTTCGCACGCGCCGAGCGCCACGGCGCCCGCGATCACGAGACCTACCACAGGAAGAGCACGCATACGATCTCCTTCAGGCAGAATGAAAGGGTGACGGGATCTTCCCAAGCGATAGCGTGGAGCGGCGGGTGGCGCGCGCCGGGTGGGCCGAAGCGCGCCAGGGCGGGACGAGCGGCGGGACGGTGCTAGGAGGTGCGCCGCAACAGCTGATCGCGGTAGCGACGACTCACCTTGAGCCGCCGGCCGTCGCGGAGAATGGCGAGGTAGTCACCGCCAAACCACGGCTGCACTTCCCGGATGTGATCGACGTTCACGACGATCGAGCGGTGAATGCGGACGAAGTGCCGGGGATCGAGCTGGTCGAGCAAGCCCGTCAGCGTGGCGCGCACGCGGTGCCGCTCGCCGGCGGCATGGACCAGCACGTAGTTGCGCTCCGCCTCGAGGGATTCCACCGCCGTCACCGGCACGAACCGGATGCGGTCGTCCGCTTCGACCATCAGGCGCTGCGCGTATGCTCCCGTTTCGCCACGCCGCTCCGCGTAGTCGCGCAGCAGCGCGGTGAGCGCACGCGCGGCGTCATGCCGTGCGTCGGCCAGTCTGTCGCGCGCGTGCGCCAGGACATCCGCGAACCGCCCGTCGTCGAACGGTTTGAGCACGTAGTCGAGCGCGTGGACCTCGAACGCCCGCAGCGCATAGTCGTCGTATGCCGTGACGAAGATGAGGGGCGGCATGCGATCGGCTCCGATCTGCTCGATGACGCCGAAACCGTCGAGGCCCGGCATCTGGACGTCGAGGAAGACGAGGTCGGGATCGCGGGTGACGATCGCGCGGATGGCGGATTCGCCGTCGCCACATTCCGCCACGACCTCGATGTCGCC
The DNA here is from genome assembly GCA_050733275.1 of Gemmatimonadales bacterium. Classification (GTDB taxonomy): domain Bacteria; phylum Gemmatimonadota; class Gemmatimonadetes; order Gemmatimonadales; family GWC2-71-9; genus 20CM-2-65-7. The sequence goes on along the minus strand of JBOHSP010000222.1, from coordinate 1,132 downwards.
GGCGCGCGCCAGCCCCAGTCGCACCGAGTCCCGCGCCAGCGGCTCGTCGTCCACGATGATCACACGGATCACGTCACACGCTCGACGTGGTAGGGCAGCGTCACCAGCACCTCGGCGCCGCCATCCGGTAGTGTGCGCGTCGCCAAGGCCGCGTGGCCGCCGTATAACTGCTCCAGGCGAGCCCGCGTATTGGAGAGCCCCACGCCGTTTCCAGCCGGGGCACCGGACTGGAATCCGCTGCCGCTGTCCCGCACCATCAGGTGGAGCTCGTCCGCCACGCGCTCCCCGATGATGGTGACGCGGCCCGGACCGGGCGTTCGCGCGATGCCATGGCGGATGGCGTTCTCCACGAGCGGCTGGAGGATGAGCGTGGGAACCAGCGCGTCGAGCACGGCCGGATCGATCTCCTCCCGCACGCTCAGACGGTCGGGAAAGCGGATGCGCTCGATCTCGAGGTACAGCCGCAGCAGGACCAGCTCATCGTCGAGCGAAGATTCGTGGGCGGCCTGGCGATCGAGGGTATGCCGCAGCAGCTCGGCGATGCGCGCGAGCGCGGTGACGGCGGCATCGTGATCGCGGCGCCGCACCAGACCGGCCACGGCATTCAGTGCATTGAAGAGGAAATGCGGATTCAGCTCCATGCGCAGGGCCGCGAGGCGCGCTTCGTGCATGCCGGCCTCGAGTCGGGCGGCCAGGAGCTCCTGCTCGCGGAAGCGCCGGTAGTAGTCGATCGCGTAGTATCCGCCGACGACGGCGAAATACGTCAGCACATCGACGGCGAGGTAACCGTCCACGAACCGGCGCACTTGATCGCCGGCGCTGGCGGCAAACCCTGAGCCGCGCATAGTGGTGAAGTAGAACAGCACACCGATCGGCACGAGGTGCGCCAGCGAGACCGCGAACGACGCGACGGCGTGCACCAGGACGCCACGGGCGCGGCGCGCCCCGTCGAGCCGCCAGCGCGCGGCGACCCAGAAGCCCACGGGCGTGAGGATGGCCCACGCGTACCACCACGGCATGTTGCCGACCAGCACCTGGCCCCAGGAGGTCGGCGCGTCGCGCAGCTGCGCCGAGACGTAGGCTTTGCTCGACTCCACGAGCCCCATGGCGGTCCAGAAGCCGAGGATGCCGA
>JBOHSP010000221.1:0-5046 GCA_050733275.1 Gemmatimonadales bacterium | reverse complement strand
CGCTTACGCTGCCACCGACCTCGTCGGTCGGACCCTCGGACCGTACGAGCTCGAGCGACTGCTCGGTCAGGGCGGCTTCGCCTGGGTGTTCGTGGGACGGGAGATCGACGGCACGCCCGTCGCGGTGAAGGTCCTGAAGCCGCGCTACGCCGGCGATCCCCAGTTCGAGTCCCGCTTCCGCAACGAGAGCGAGACGGCCGCCAAACTCACGCACCCGCACATCGTGCGGATCCGGACCGTCGCCAAGCACGGCGACCACGTCTATTTCGGGATGGACCTCTGCGCCGACAGCCTCGGGGCCCGGATCGCGCGCGAAGGCCCCCTGTCCGAGCCCGACATCCTGCGCCTCGCCCGCGACATCACCGCCGCCCTCGCCTTCGCCCATCGCCAGGGTGTCATCCACCGCGACCTGAAGCCCGACAACGTGCTGCTGCGCTCCGACGGTTCGGCCGTGCTCACGGACTTCGGCATCGCCCGCGCCGTCTCGGGGTACGTCGCCTCCACGGGCGTGGACATGACGATCGGTACCCCGCACTACCTGTCGCCCGAGCAGGCCCAGGGACGACCCCTCGACCACCGCGTGGACTTCTACGCGCTCGGTATCACGCTGTACAAGGCGGCGATCGGCGAGGTGCCGTTCACGTCCACCGACTGGTTCGAGCTGGCGCGCATGCACGTCGAGGACCCGCCCCCCGGGCTCCGGGGCCGGCGGCCCGGTCTCTCGAAACGCTTCGAGCGGGTAGTGCTGAAGTGCCTCGCCAAGCATCCCGACGATCGGTATCGCGACGCCGCCGAGCTGCTTGCCGATCTCGGGGAGGGGGAACAGACGAGCCCACCGGCCAGGGCCTCCGGCCGCACCCGCTGGCTCACGGCCGGCGCGGTGGTGGTCGGGCTGATCGCCCTGATCGGGGTCCTGGTCAGCGTGATGGGGTGAAGACCCTTCGCAGCGCTGCGATCATCCTGCTCATCCAGCCTGGCGCTTCGGGAAACGCGACACGGGAAACCGGAACCGAGGATTGCGCCTGAAGCACCGCCTGCGCTGCGGCGCGGAGCTCCGCCTCATATCGTTTCGGGAAGGGGCGGTCCGCCGGGCGCACGGCGAAGCCCGGCTGGGCGGCACTCGCAGCGAGTTCCACCGTGCCGGGATGCACGCGCTCCGCGACGTCCAGAATGAGCCGCCACGTTTCCCGTTTCCCGTTTGTCGTTTCGCGGTAATACGCAGCCGCCACTTCGCTGACCAGACGCTCGGCCGTTACCCGCCCGGCGAGATAGTCGCTGAGCGCGGTGTTAACGGAGTGCGCGGATGACATCGTTGGACACCGCCAGCACCATGATCGCGAGCACCACGAGCAGCCCGACCTGCGTGAGCCGCGCGCGGAGCTGCATCGAGAGCGGCTTGCGGCGGATCCCTTCGGCGATGAGGAACAGCAGGTGGCCGCCATCGAGCACCGGAATGGGGAGCAGGTTGAGCACGGCCAGGCTCACCGAGAACGACGCGAGAAAGGTCAGAAACCACTCGGGCCCCAGCCGCAGCATCTGGCTGGACATCTGCGCGATGAGAATGGGCCCGCCCACTTCGCGGGTCGACGCCTCGCCGAAGATCAGCCGTTTCACGACGCCCGCGATCACTCCCACCTGGAAGACCGTCTGTTCCACGCCGCCCACCACCGCCTCGGCGACGTTCACGGGCGTGCGGACCACGGGCAGCCGGGGGTCGGGGGCGGCGCCGATGACGCCGATCGTGCGCGTGCGGCCGAGGCTGTCCTCGTCGCTCTGGGGCTCGGGGGTCAGCCCCACGGCGAAGACGGAGTCGCCCCGCGCCACGCCGAGCAGCAGCGGCTGGCCGGCGCTGCGCCGGATCGCCCGGACCATCTCGTCCCAGGAGCGGATCGTGTCGCCGCCGGCGCGCACGATCACGTCGCCGCCCTGCAACCCCGCCCGGGCGGCCGGCTGGCCGGGGTTCACCACGCCGATCTTCGCGGGCAGGAGCGGCCGGATCGCGCGCACGGCGCTGCGGCGCTCGTCCTCTGACTGGAAGCGGAGCACGAGCGGGGTGTCGCGTCCCGCGATCCGCATCACGACGGAATCCCCCGCGCTCCGCTCCCTGTTCCCTGCTCCCCCGGTTCCCAGCAGTTTCCGCTGCAGCTCGTTCCATGTCTCGATCGTGTCGCCGCCCACGTGCGTGATGACGTCGCCGTGGCGCAGCGTCGCGAGCGGGGCGGCGCCGGCGGGGAGCCGGGCGGCGACCACGGAGTCCACGGGCACGAGCGCGAGCCGCGGCTCGCCCAGCGCCAGGGTGAGCGCCGAGTACACCGTGGCGGCGAACACCAGGTTCATCGTCACGCCGGCGAGGATCACGGCGGTGCGCGCCCACAGCGGCTTGTGGTCGAAGGCCCGCGCCGGGTCGAGCGGCGTCTCGCTGGCCCCGCCTTCGAGCTGCCCCACGACGCGCTCCTCCTCCATCCCCGCCATCTTCACGTAACCGCCGAGCGGGATCCACGAGAGCCAGTACTCCGTCTCGCCCCAGCGCCAGGCGACGAGGGGGCGGCCGAAGCCGATCGAGAAGCGCAGCACCTGGACCCCGACGGCCTTGGCGACGAGGAAGTGCCCCAGCTCGTGCACGAAGATCAGCGTGCCGAGCACGATGATGAACGCGACGATGGCTACGAGCACGCGACCTCCGCGGCCCGGCGGCGGGCGGCGGCGTCGGCCGCGAGCACGGCCTCGAGCGACGTCGCGTCGCCGGGCGCCGCCTCCTCGAGCACGCGCGCGACCGTTTCGGCAATTCGCCCGAAGGGAATGCGTTCCGCGAGGAAGAGCTGCACGGCGACCTCGTTCGCGGCGTTGAACATCGCCGGCGCGGTGCCGCCGATGCGGGCCGCTTCCCGGCCGACGACGTACGCCGGGAACCGCTCGGGGCGCACGGGCTCGAACGTGAGATCGCCGGCCGCGACCGGGTCGAACCGCCGCACGCCTTGATCGGGCACGCGGTCCGGATAGGTGAGCGCGTACAGAATAGGCAACTCCATCGTCGGGAATCCGACCTGCGCCAGCACCGATCCGTCCACGAATTCCACGAACGCGTGAATGACGGACTGGGGATGGACCACGACCTCGACCTGCTGATACTCGACCGCGAACAAAAAGTGCGCCTCGATGACCTCCAGGGCCTTGTTGACGAGGGTGGCGGAGTCCACGGTGATCTTGCGGCCCATGCGCCACGTGGGGTGGCGCAGCGCCTCGGCCACGGTGGCGCGCGCGGCTTGCTGCGGCGTCCAGGTGCGGAACGGTCCGCCGGAGGCGGTGAGAATGAGCCGCGCCAGCTCCGCCGGCCGGCGCCCGGCGACGCACTGGAGCACCGCGCTGTGCTCGGAATCCACCGGCACGATCTCGCCGCCGCCCTCCCGGGCGGCGCGCGCGACCAGCTCACCGGCCATCACCAGCGTCTCCTTATTCGCGAGCGCCACGCGCTTGCCGGCGCGCAACGCGGCGAGCGTGGCATCGAGCCCGGCGGCGCCCACGATCCCGTTCACCACGATCTGCACGTCGGGATGCGTCGCCGCTTCCACGAGACACGCCGTGCCCTTCCGCATCCCGTTTCCCGTATCCCGCGTCCCGCTATTCACCAGGCCCACATATGCCGGCTGCCACTCTTGGGTTTGTTCGGCGAGCAGCTCGGCGTTCGAGTGCGCCGTGAGGGCGACGACGCGGAACCGCTCCCGCTGGCGCGCGAGCACCTGCAGGGTGGAGCGGCCGATCGAGCCGGTGGAGCCCAGCAGCGCGACGCCGATGCTCATATCACGCCGAACCAGCGGTACAAAATCGCCACGCTCGGGATCACGAAGTAGAGCGAATCGAGGCGGTCGAGCACACCGCCGTGTCCGGGGATCAGCGTGGAGGAGTCCTTCACCCCGGCCTCGCGCTTGAGCAGCGATTCGGCGACGTCGCCGAGCTGCGCGACCACGCCCACGACGGTGCCGACGACGACGAGCTGCCACACCGTGAAGTTCCAGCCGCCCGCGCGGTTGAGCACGAACACGCCGGCGAGCACCGCGGTGAGGATGGCGCCCGCGAGGCCGCCCACCGCGCCCGCGCGGGTCTTCCGGGGGGAGAGCACCGGGGCGAGGGGCGGGCCGCCGAGGCTCACGCCCGCGGCCATCGCGCAGGTGTCGCCGATCCAGGTGATGGCGAGCGGAAAGAGGGCGAGCAGGAACGAAGACAGCGGCCCGGCAGCGAGGGCGGGGGCGGGACCGTGGCGGATGGCGAGGAGGAAGGCGAGCAGCCCGGAGGCATAGAGGGCGCCGAACAGGGTCACGGCCACGGCGGCGAGCGGGCGGCGCGTGGGGCCGAGCCGCTGCATCGCCACCACCAGCACCCACATCAGCCACAGCGCGCCGGCGTGGAGCGCCGGTTCGGCGCGCGCCCCGTAGGCGAGCAGCGGAATCGCGGCGGCCGCGGCCCAGCCGAGGAAGTCGAGCGCTTCGATCCCCTGGCGGCGCGCGAGGCCGTACACCTCGTGCGTGCCGAGCACGCCGAGCGCGGCGAGGCCGGCGGCGAGCGGCCAGCCGCCGACCCAGAGCAGCGCGCCGGCGGCGGGAATGGCCAGGGCGGCGATGGCGACCCGCTGCGCGAGATTACTCGCCATCAGGACGTCGCGCTGACTTTGCCGAACCGGCGCTCGCGCCGTTGATAGTCGTGAATCGCGTCGAACAGCGTGTGCCGCGTGAAGTCGGGCCACAGGACGGGCGTGATGTAGAGCTCGGTGTAGGCGAGCTGCCACAGGAGAAAGTTCGACAGCCGCTGCTCGCCGGAGGTGCGGATCAGGAGATCGGGGTCGCCCCAGGGCGCGGTGTAGAGCTTGGCGGCGAGCGCCCCCTCGTCCACGTCCTCGAGCCGCGTCCCGCCGCGGAGGACTTCTTCGGCGAGCAGGCGGGCGGCGCGGGCGATCTCGCCGCGCGACGAGTACGAGATGCAGAGGTTGAGCGACAGCCGGGTGCCGGCGGCGGTCTCGCGCTCCACCCGCTCCACGGCCGCGCGCGCCGCGGG
>JBOHSP010000220.1:0-3212 GCA_050733275.1 Gemmatimonadales bacterium | reverse complement strand
ACGCGCAGCTCCGGCTCGCCGGCCGGGGCCTCCGGCAGGCGAATCGGCCGCGGGCAGCCCGCGAGCGCCAGGACCGCCGCGCTAGCCAGCGCGCGCGTCGTCCAGCGCCGCATCGAGTTGGGCGATTGTGAAATCAATGTCCGCCGCGGTGTGCGCGCTCGAGACGAACGCCGCCTCGAACGCCGACGGAGGCAGAAAGACGCCGCGCGCGAGCGCCGCGCGGTGCCACCGCGCGAACAGGGATACATCCGTCCGCTTGGCGTCGTGGTAATTCCGCACGGGCCCCGCCGTGAAATACATCCCCCACATCGACCCCGCGTGGGCGGCCGTGACGGGAATCCCGCGGGCCCGGGCGGCCTGCTCCAGCCCACTCACCAGACGCTCGGTGCGACGTTCGAGATCGTCATAGAAGCCGTGGCGCTCCGTCTCCCGCAGCGTGGCGAGCCCCGCGGCCATGGCCACGGGATTTCCGGACAGCGTGCCCGCCTGATACACCGGGCCTTCGGGCGCGATGCGGCGCATCAGGTCCGCGCGACCGCCGTACGCCCCCACGGGAAATCCGCCGCCGATGATCTTGCCGAGGGTCGTGAGGTCGGGCCGCACGCCGAGACGCTCCTGGGCACCTCCCGCGGCGACGCGAAAGCCGGTCATGACTTCATCGAAGATGAGCAGCGCGCCATGCCGGTCACAGAGCGAGCGGAGCGCGGCATGGAATCCGGGATCGGGAGGAATGAAGCCGACGTTGCCGACGTACGGCTCGACGATGACCGCCGCGATCTCCCCGCCATGGCGCCGCAACAGCGCGTCGACCGCGGCGGCATCGTTGAACGGCGCGGTCAGCGTCAGCTCGGCCAGCGGCGCCGGCACACCCGGACTGTCCGGCAGGCCGAGCGTGGCCACGCCGGAGCCGGCGCGCACCAGGAAGCTGTCGGCGTGCCCGTGGTAGCAGCCGTCGAATTTGACGATGCGCGAGCGGCCGGTCGCGGCGCGGGCCAGCCGCACCGCCGCCATCGTGGCTTCGGTGCCGCTGTTCACGAACCGCATCATTTCGAGCGACGGCATCCGCCGCCGCACCGCTTCGGCGAGCTCGACCTCTGCCGCGCACGGCGCGCCGTAGGTCCAGCCGCGCTCCGCCGCGTGGCGCACGGCCTCGAGCACCGCGGGGGGGGCGTGGCCCAGGATCAGCGGCCCCCACGAGCAGACGTAGTCCACGTAGCTCCGGCCGTCGGCATCGGTGAGCCGGCAGCCCGCCGCGGCGGCGACAAAAAAGGGCGTTCCGCCCACTGCGCGGAACGCCCGGACCGGTGAATTCACGCCCCCGGGCAGGACGCGTTGTGCCCGGTCGAACAGCTCGCCGGAACGGCTCACGGCAGCGCGATCGCCCGGAAGTCGTAGTCCTCGCTCGCACTGATCCGCGCGCGCACGAAGCTCCCCGCGGCTGCCCAGCCGCCGCGCTCGACATACGTCACGCCGTCCACGTCGTCCGCCTGCCAGCGGACGCGGCCCACGTGGGTGGCTCCGTGCTCGTCGGGATCAGCAACACGATCGACCAGCACATCCACCTCTCGACCCACGAATCGCGCCAGTCGCTCGCCAGAGATTACCCGTTGTACTTCCACGATTTCTGCTAGACGTTCTTGCTTGACGGGTTCATTCACGTCGTCTTCGTATTGAACGGCCCGCGTCCCCTCCTGCGGGGAGTAGGCGAACGCGCCGAGCCGGTCGAACTGCGCCTCTTCGACGAAGGCGAGCAGCTCGCGGAAGTCCTCCTCGGTCTCGCCGGGAAAGCCCACGAGACACGTCGTCCGGATCGCGAGATCGGGGATCTCGCGGCGCAGCCACGCCAGCTTCTCGCGCAAGGTGCGGCGGCGCTCCGGGCGCCGCATGCGCTCCAGCATGCGGTCGCTCGCGTGCTGGATCGGCATGTCGAGGTAGGGGACGATCCTCGGCTCCCGCGCCATCACCGCCACCAAGCGCTCGGTAATGCCCGCCGAGTACACGTACAGCAGCCGGTACCACGGCACGCCCGTCTCGGCGAGCAGCGCTTCGAGGAGGTCGGGCAGCTTCGGCCCGCCCAGCCCCAGGTCGCGGCCCCAGTGGCCCAGGTCCTGCGCGACCAGGTTGATCTCCTTCGCGCCCTGGGCTTCGAGCTGCCGGGCCTCGCGGACCACCGCCGCGAGGGGCTCGGAGCGGTGCTTGCCGCGCATCAGCGGGATCGCGCAGAACGCGCAGGTATGATCGCAGCCCTCGGAGATCTTGAGGTAGCGCACGTGCGGCTGGTCGCCCAGGAACTGTCGCACACCGGGGTGCGCCGCCAGCGGATCCGTGATCAGCCCGCGGGACGCGAGCTCCGGCACGAGGTGGTGCAGCTCCGAGAAGCCGAGGAAGAGATCCACCTCGGGGATTTCGGCCTGGAGCTCCTGCTTGTACCGCTGCACCAGGCATCCGACGGCGACGACAGCCTTGACGCCTTGCTGCTTGAGACGTGCGGCTTCCAGGATCGCCTCGATCGACTCCTGCTTCGCCGCGTCGATGAACCCGCAGGTGTTGACGAGGATCACGTCGGCGCGCGGCAGGTCGGGCGTGACGACGGCGCCGTGGCCCACCAGCTCGCCGACGAGCCGCTCGGAGTCGACCGTCGCCTTGTCGCAGCCGAGCGAGACGACGCCGAGCTTCATCCCCGGTAGTTCCCGAACTTGAGCTCGAGCCCGAAGTCCCGCTCCCGGAGGAAGGCGATCACGTCCTGCAGCTCGTCCTTGGAGGCCGACTGCACGCGAATCTCCTCGCCCTGGATCGAGGCCTGCGCCTTCTTGAACTTCTTGTCCTTGATCGCCTTCACGATGGCGCGCGCCTTCTCTTGCGAAATGCCCTGCGTCAGCTTGATCTCGCGCCGCACCGTGTCCCCCGCGGCGGGTGTGATCGCGCCGAGCTCGAGGTTTTTCACCGGCACGCCGCGCTAGATGAGCTTGGACTGCAGCACGTCGAACAGCGCTTTCATCTTGAAGTCGTCGTCGGCGACCAGCACCAGCGTGGCGGTGGCGCGATCGAACGTGATCTGTGCCTTGGAGCCCTTGAAGTCGTAGCGCTGCGTCACTTCCTTGGTCGCCTGATTGACCGCGTTGTCGACTTCCTGGAGATCGGCGCCGGTCGAAATATCGAACGATGAGAGGGAAGCCATAGGGCGGGAATATAAAAGGGGCTCGGGGCTTGGG
>JBOHSP010000219.1:0-5804 GCA_050733275.1 Gemmatimonadales bacterium | reverse complement strand
GGCGCGCCGCCCGCCGTTACGCCCGCGCGTCCGCCCGAGCGGTTGGCGCGGCTCGTTGCGCGGGCGCTCACCAACCCGGCGTTCCGCGCCTACCTCAAGGCGCAGCTCGACGCATCGCCGTATCGCGAGCGCAAACTCCAGTTCCAGACGTTCGTCCGCGCGGCGCACGACCGCGCCCTGCGCCAGATCGCCGAGGCGAGCGGCGAGGCCGAGGACGCCCTCGCCCGCGACGTGGGCAGCGCGATCGCGCTCGAGATCTATCTCCCGGTCCCGGAGCATCGCGCCGCCTGGACCGGCGACGACCAGGTGCTCGTCGCCACGGCCCTCACCGATCGCGACGCGCCCATCGCGTTCGACGTGAACGGCCGGCGCCGGCTGCTCGACCCCGACGGCCCCCCCGCGACGCCCGTCATTGCGCTGGTGCCGGTCGAAACCGACTTCACCGCGGGGCCCGAGCTCCTGCTCCAGTGCGAGTCGTGCCTCGACTACGACGGCGGGGACGGGGTGAGCGGCGGCACGCCGACCACCACGCCGCCCCCCGGGCTGTACATGACCAAAGCCCATTTCACACAGGACTTTGAAAGCTGGTTGAAGGGCTCCCCCGAATTTGAGACTCACCTTCTCGGCCAGCGGGGGCAGACCGATTCGCTCGTTACCTATCAGTGCGCGGGGGAGCACGCCGGCGGCCCGTACGCCTACAACCAGAACGGCACGGACTGGACCGGCCGCGTGCTGCTCTTCTCCAAGCGGCAGTTCGACGATTACAACGCCGCCCACCCGGGCCGGAACCTGCGCGTCTTCTTCGTGGAAGACGACGATACGGCGTGCAGCATCCGGACCGATCCGGACCGCTTCCAGAAGATCATTTTCCAGGTCGACAGCCTGTACCAGCGGCTCACGGCCGGGAACGACTCCAGCACGGCGATCGTAAAGGCGTTCAAGTACGCGAAGGCCGCCTACAACGTGTGGCAGGCGCTGGCGAACTGGATCAAGAGCAACGATGAGCTGATCGGCAACGCGGTGGAGGACGATATCGTGAAGCAGGTCTATCCCGGCTACAACTGGTTCGTGAAGGGTGAGAACACGATCACGAACGGCTGGGTCAATCTGGTGATGTACTGAGGACCACATGCGCGCACGGCTCGCCGTCTTCTTTGCCATCCTGACCCCCGCGGCGCCGCTGCCGGCACAGTGGCACGTGGGCGTCGAAGTCGCCGCCACGCGGTACGGCGGCACGTCACGGGCCCTCTCCGATACCGCGCCGACGTTGCAGCCGGGTGCCGCGACCATGTTCGCCGTGCGGCTCGATCGGAGGTTCGGCCGTTGGGGCGTGGTCGTCCGGGCCGCAGCGGGCAACCCCGGCCTGCGGGCGTGGATCGCGGACTTCGCGCTGGAAGACAGAAGTGACGGGAGCGCCATCGAGCCGAGCGCAGCGGTGACCTATCGGGTGGGAGGGATTGGGCCGAGCGGAGCGGTGTGGGTGGAAGTCGGGCCCGCCCTCCCCCTGTGGGACATCGACGGCGACATCCGTTCCCGCTGGGGAGCGCTCGGCGCGGTCACATACGAATGGACCGTCGCCGGCCGCTTCCGCGGCGCCGTGCGGGTCGACGGCCTGGTCTCGCCGTCCTGGTTCGAGCCGGGGGATTTACCCGACGAGCTCGAGCGCCGGACGACGTGGCGCTACGGGGTGGGCCTGGGGCTGCGCTATCGGCTCTAGCGCGGCGGCTCGAGCGCGTAGTGCCGGGTGTGGATGAAATCGCCGAACGGCGACGCGTCGTCGTTACTCGCGTTCGCGGCCACGTGGACGACCACCGGGCCCTGCCCCGCCGCCGGCGCGGTCCACACGACCGCCCAGCGCGCCGTGTCATGCGCTACGGCTTCAGAGCCCGCCAGGGTGTGACTCACGTACTGCACGCCGCGCAAGGGGACGACGCTGGTGAGGGAGTCGAGCGCGGCCAGCGTGCCAGCCTGCCTTCCGTCCGCAAAGCGGGCTGACAACTGAAAGCCTGCGCGCGCCATTGCTGCGCGCGTCAACCGTACCGTGATCCGATAGGTCGCCCCGGCCTCGTACGTCCCGGGGAGAGAATCGAGACGCAGCGCGGGGCCCGCGGTGTCGAGCGGCCCGCCCGCGTGGCACGCCTGACAGGTCGGCTCGCCGAACCCGCCGGTATGGCCGGGAGGGGGCGAGTCGGTAAACAGCGCTCCCCCTCCCACGCCACCGCCGCTGAGGATGAGCAGGCTAAGGAACCAGCGCACGCCCGATCGTGTTGGCGTCGGTCCCGAACCAGATGGCCTGGGACCGCGGGTCGAACACCATGTTGCGCACCGTCCCGGCGCCGCTCGGAATCACCGTCGCGTCGAGCCACTCCCGCTGCTTCGTATCGAACCCCACGAAGCGGTTCGGCCGGCTGCCCGTCTCGACCAGCCAGACGCGGTCCGCACCGTCCACGGTCACCGCGTATGGCTCCGAACCTGGGCCGCCCGGCAGCGGCCACTCGTCGACTTTCCCCGTCTCCGGGTCGTAGCGACCCAGCATGCCGCCGCGGTAGTCGCCGTACCAGATCTTGTCGTCCGACGTTACCACGAGCCGGCGCGGCCGTACCTCGGCGCGCGGCAGCGGGATCTCGCGCAGTTGCATCGTCGCGGGATCCACGGTCGCGAGCTTGTTCGAGTTGAACAGCGCGACCCACGGCCGGCCCTTCGAGTCCACGGCGATGCCGTAGGGTCGCGCGTTGGGCGTGGGCACGTCGAGGATCTGCACGTTCCCCGTCGCGACCGTGAGCTTGCCCACCTTGTTGCCGCCCTGCGCGGTGAACCAGATGTCGCCCGCGCGGTCGAAGGCCATCGAATGCGGATCGCGCGCGCCGGGCGTCGGGTACTTCACGATCTTGCCGCCCTCCGGGTCGAGCCGCCCGATGTGCTGGGCGCGGTTGCCCGCATACCAGACGAATCCCGACGCATCGACGATCTGCGTGTGCGGCCCGGTGCCGGGGTCGAGCTCATAGCGCTTGAACTCCCCCGTCTCCGGGTTGAGGTAGGCGACGTAGTCGGACCTCTGCCCGACGAACCAGACCCGCTCCTGGCGATCGACGTAGGGGTCGCGCGGCCGCGACCGCTCCCACGGGACTTCCCATTCCTTGATGTCGAGCGGCGGGACGTGCGTGGCCGCGAGCGAGCCGGCGATGGCCAGCGGGAGGAGAAGGGCACGTTTCACAATGAGTCTCCCGGTTTACGAGTTCGGTGGGATTCTACGCACCTCCACCATCCTCCACCATCCTGCACAATCCTCCACCATCCTCCACTCACTCCCCCGTCAGCATCCTCCGCTGCACCGCGTTGAGACGCCGCCGCACCGAACCGTCGTAGATGCGGTCCCCGATGCGCACCACCACGCCCCCCAGAATCCGCGGGTCCGCGCGGAAATGCGCGCGCACCTCGCGCCCCAGAGCCCGCGCCAGCCGCTCCGTGACGTCCTGCTGCGCCCGCGCGTCGGGGGGGTCGGCGAGGGTGATGCCGGCGTGCACGCGGTTCAGTTGCTGGTCGAGCAGCCGCTGATACTCCTGCGCCATCTCGGCGAGGAGCCCCTGGCGGCCGCGCCGCACCACGGCCTGGAGGAAGCGCACGAACTCCGCGGGCGCCTCGCCCTGCAGGGCGCGGTCGAGGATCCGCGCCTTCGCCGTCTTGGCCACGCGCGGCGACTCGAGGGCGACCGCGATGCGTTCGTCGGCGGCCACGGCGCCGGCGACGGCATCGATCAGCTCCCCGAACCGCTCCGCCGTGCCGTCCCGCGCCGCCGCGAACAGGGCCTCGGCGTAGTTGCGGGCGACCGTGACGCTCTTCACGCGCGTCGCTCCAGCGTCTCGAGGAACTCGGTGACGAGCCGGCGGTTCGCGTCGCTGTCGAGATTGGCCTCGAGGACGCGCGACGCCGCCGCGATGGACAGCTCGACCGCCTCGCGCCGCAGCGCGAGCAGCGCCTTGTCCTTCTCGTCTTCGATGTCCTTGCGCGCCCGCGTCAGCATCCCCTCGTACTCCTCGCGCGCCCTGGCGAGCAGCACCTCGCGTTCTTTCTGCGCCACCGCCTTGGCCTTTGCGAGGATGTCCTGCGCCTCCGTGCGCGCGGCGGCGATCTGCTTCTTGTGCTCTTCGAGCAGCCGCTGGGCCTCGGTGTTGGCTCGCTCGGCGTCGTCGAGCTGTTTGGCGATGCGGCGCTCCCGGTCTTCGACCGACTTCAGGATCGCCGGCCAGGCGTAGCGCCACAGCACCGCCATCAGCACCAGGAAGATGCCGACGGTCCAGAAGATCAGCCCGGTGTTGATGTCGAACGGGCTGAAGGTCTGCGCGTGTTCGCCGGCCGCCTGCGCCTCGGGGCCGTGCTCCTGCAGCAGCGCCAGCACGGGCGTCAAACCATGATCTTGAACAGCAGGGCGAACACCAGCGCCGCGAGCGTCACGCCTTCGATCAGCGCGGCGGTCAGGATCATCGCGCCGCGGATATCCGCCGAGGCTTCGGGCTGGCGGGCGATGGCCTCGACGGCCTGGCCGCCGATGCGGCCGATGCCGATGCCGGCGCCGATGATCGCCAGCCCGAGTCCGATGCCCGCGCCGAGCAGCGCGTTCTGATTGAGCGCCGCCTGGGGCGACAGCGCGACGTCCTGGAGGAGCATCATCAGGGTGTGCATGTCATCCCTCGTGAATTGGTACGTGCCACGTGCCGACGTGCCGATGGTGAGACCATCAGTGCTCGTGCTGCATCAGGCCGATGAAGACGGCCGTCAGCAGCGCAAAGATATACGCCTGGAGGAATGCAACCAGCAGCTCGAGGCACATCATGAACACCACGAACAGCACCGTGCCGCCGGCGATGATCCAGTTCGCGAACACGAAGACCAGGCCGAGCAGCGCGAGAATCACGAAATGCCCGGCCGTCATGTTCGCGAACAACCGCAGCGTGAGCGCGAACGGCTTGACGATCTTTCCGATCAGCTCGACGGGCGTCATGATCGTGGCCATGACCACGGCGCCCACGCCGGACATGCCGGGCGGTACCATGACGATCGTCTTGAGATAGCCCTTGGCGCCCAGGGCGATCATTCCCGAGACCTCGATGACGACGAAGGCGATCAGGGCGAGACCGGCGGTGACGGCGAGGTTGCCGGTGGGGGTCGCGCCCCAGGGCAGCAGCCCGAGCAGGTTGCAGTACAGGATGAAGAAGAACTGCGTGAGGATCAGGGGCGCGAAGCGGGCGCCGCCGTGCCCGATGTTGGCGATGGCGACGTCGTTGCGCACGAACAGGACCAGCGCTTCGACGGCAGCGCCGAAGCCGCGCGGGCCCTTGCCCTCGCGATGGCGGCGCGCGATCTGGCGGCCCGCGTACCACATCGTGAGGAACACGAGCAGCGCGGCGAACGCGAGATAGAAGACGTGCTTGGTGGGGGCGATGTTGACGCCGAGCACCATCCAGCGTTCCGGCAGGTGAATCTCCAGCTGTCCGAGCCCGAGGAATCGGAAGTCGAAGTCCAGCACGCGGCTGTCGGCCGTGTGGTGCAGGACCATCGCGCCGACGTCCGGCTTCTGGATCACCGCAGAAACCTGGTCTCGAGAAACAGCAGGGGCAACAGCACGCCCAGGAATCCGATCGACGCGGCGAGCGGCGGCAAGGCGGCGCGGTGCGTCGCCGACCAGACCAGCAGCGCGGCGAGCGCGAGCACCCGGACGGCCATACCGCCGAGCCAGCGCGTCAGGAAGACGGGATTGGGCGCGCGCATCGCGGGCCGCAGCAGCGCCACGGCCCAGAGCTGCGCGC
>JBOHSP010000218.1:0-3480 GCA_050733275.1 Gemmatimonadales bacterium | reverse complement strand
GGCGAGGGCGAGCTGCTGAAGATCGCGAAGCGGGGCGTCACCACGGTGGACGAGGAGCTGACCTCCTACGAGGGGATCACCACCTACAACAACTTCTACGAGTTCGGCACCGACAAGCGCGACCCCTCACGGCACGCGCACACGCTGCGCACCCGCCCCTGGACCGTGCGCGTGGAGGGCGAGGTCAACAAGCCCAAGGTCTACGACGTGGACGAGCTGATCACGCGCTATCCCGCCGAGCAGCGCGTCTACCGGCTGCGCTGCGTCGAGGCGTGGTCGATGGTCATCCCGTGGCTGGGCTTCCCGCTCGCCCAGCTGCTCAAGGACGTCGAGCCCACGTCGCACGCGCGGTTCGTCGCGTTCACCACGCTGCACGATCCGGAGCAGATGCCGGGGCAGAAGGGCGGCGTGCTGCCGTGGCCGTACGTCGAAGGACTGCGGCTCGATGAGGCGATGCATCCCCTCACGATCCTCTCGCACGGGCTCTACGGCAAGCCGCTCCCCAACCAGAACGGGGCGCCGCTGCGGCTCGTGGTGCCGTGGAAGTACGGGTTCAAGAGCATCAAGTCGATCGTGCGGATTCGCCTGGTGCGGGTGCAGCCGCCCGCGACGTGGAACATGGTGGCGCCCAACGAATACGGGTTCTACTCCAACGTGAATCCCGACGTGGATCATCCGCGCTGGAGCCAGAAGCGCGAGCGCCGCATCGGCGAGCTGCGGCGCCGCCCGACGGTGCTGTTCAACGGCTACGGTGACCAGGTCGCGTCACTGTACGCCGGCATGGACCTGCGCCGGCACTTCTGAAGGCGCATGAAGGCGCTTAAAGGCGCGGTCGCTCACGGCGCGGTCGTTGCGCTCGGCCTGATTCCCCTCGTTTGGCTCGGCTTCGACGCGTTTGGCGACCGGCTCGGCGCGAATCCGATCGAGGAGCTCACGCATCGCACCGGCGACTGGACGATCCGCTTCCTGCTCGCCGCGCTGGCCGTCACGCCGCTGCGCCGGCTCACCGGCTGGAACGGCCTGATCCGCTTTCGCCGCACGATCGGGCTGCTCGCGTTCGGCTACGTGTGCGTGCATTTCCTGATCTACATCGGCCTGGATCAGGGGTTGGCGTTCTCCTACATCGGCGAGGACATCGCGAAGCGGCCGTATATCACGGTCGGCTTTGCGGCGTTCGTGCTGCTGATCCCGCTCGCGATCACCTCCACGCGCGGGTGGGTGCGGCGGCTCGGCGGCCGGCGCTGGAACGCGCTGCACCGGCTGATCTACGTCGCGGCGGCCGGCGGCGTACTGCACTATCTCTGGCTGGTGAAGGGAGACCAGGTCACCCCGGTGTACTACGCGGCGGTGCTGGTCGTGTTGCTGGCGCTGCGCGTTCGGCGCGGACCGGTGCGGACTCCGGCTGGAGCACGCGCTCCAGCTCGCGACGCCCGGCGACCTGAAGGTCGATTTCCTGCGCCACCTCCCGAGCCAGTCCGAGATCCGTCGTAAGCCGCTCCACGCTGCCCGTCCCGGCGTGCAGCCGCAGCAGGTTGAGCCGGATCGTTTCGAGCGCCGCCACCGCGTCGCGCAGCCGCCGCTGCACCAGCTCTCGTTCGTTCGCCAGATCGGCGATGATGCGCCGCTGGCGCGCGTCGATCGCGGGGTCCGCCGCGCTCGTCCGGCCCACGTCGCCCAGCGCCTCCTGCAGCTCCTCGAGCCGTGCACGCATCCGCTGCGCGTCGCTCTCGAGCCGGTGCACAACCTCCGGCAGATCCCGCAGCTCGCGCCGCGTGTCTTTCGGCAACCCCTCGAAGAGCTGCTCCGCAGCCATGCCCAGCGCGAGCTCCGTGGGCCGATGGGTGAGCGACTGCGGCAGCGTGCACGCCGGCGTGATCATCCGCGCCAGCCTGAACAGCCACCGGCCCACGCGGCCGGTCCACAGCTTGCCCCAGAACTCGGTGTCCACGTCGCGGCGCCGCTGCAGCAGGATGAGCACGCCCGCCGTCGACGCGAGACAGATCGGCAAGCTCACGAAGAACACCGTGGCGAGCACCTCCGGCGCGCCGACGGGCAGCAGCACGACGCTCAGCCCGGCGAGGCTGAATGCGGTCCCCACGATGCGGCGCAGGATACGCTCCACCAGCGAGGGGCCCGGTCCCTGGCCGAATGTGCGCTCTTCGCGGCTCTTTTCAATCTCGGACTTGAACGCGACGTCGAGATCGGCATGGTCGAATCCGGCCTTGAGCAGTTTGCGCGCCCGGCCCACCAGCACGCCGGCGGGCACGATCGTCAATCCGCCCAGCAGCACTGTGAACGCCGCGCTCCCCGACGACGTCTGCGCCGCGGCGAAGCCTGACGCAAACAGCAACGCGAACGGATACAGCAGCACGCCGCCGCCGTCGAGCCGCGCGTCGTGCTTGACGAACGCCCGCAGCGCGACCGGCAGCTCGCGGCGCCGCTCCAACGCATTGGTGAGCTGCTCGGCCAGCGCCGCCGGCCCCGCCAGCCGCTCGGCGCGTTCCTTCACGAGACAGGCGTCGACGGCGTGCGCAAGGCGGCGCGGCACGCCAGGGGCGGCGCCCGCGAGCGGCGGCGCCGGCTCGGTCACCTGCTTCGCGAGCACCTCCGTCGCCTTCTCGGCCTCGAAGGGCAGCGCCCCCGACAGCGCGAAATACCCGACGATGCCGAGCGAGTAGAGATCGCTGCGCGCGTCCACCGGCTCGCCCAGCGCCTGCTCGGGACTCATGAACTCGGGCGTCCCCACCACTTCCGCCGCGGCCAGCGTCGCGGCGCCGGCCACGACGCTCGCAATGCCGAAGTCGGCGACGAGCACGCGCCCGCTGGCCTCGAGCAGGATGTTATCGGGCTTGACGTCGCGATGGATGACACCCTGGCCGTGCGCGTAGTCGAGCGCCCACGCCACGTCGCGCAGCAGCCGCGCGGCATCCGACGGCGCCAGCGGCCCGCGCCGCCGCACGCGCTCGGTCAGCGTCTCCCCCTCGACGTAGGCCATCGCGAAGAAGACGAAGTCGCCGATCTCCTCGACCGCGAAGATGGGAATGACGTTGGGGTGGGACAGCTTCGCGGCGGTGCGCGCCTCGCGCAGGAACCGTTCGCGCAGGTGGGAGTCGGCGGCGCGCGACGGCGGCAGCAGCTTGATCGCCACCGGCCGGTCGAGCCGCACCTCGCGCGCCAGATAGACGACGCCCATGCCGCCGCGTCCCAGCTCGCGTTCCAGCGAGTAGCGGCCCGCGATCGCGGCCTGGAAGTCGAGGAACAGGCGATCGGCGGTCGAGCGGCCCCGAGCGGGGTCGGCGTCCGGCATGGGCCTATTCTACCCCGCGCTGCCCTCCACCGCCTTCACGGCCCGCGCCCGCCGCAGGCCGAGCGCGGCAACGCGGAACACGAGCCGGCCGAGCGGGCCGCGCCAGAAGATGACGCGCCGCGCGCCGCGCGGCTCGGTCCGTTGCTCGGTGCGGGCCCGGGCCGCGATCGCCG
>JBOHSP010000217.1:0-10344 GCA_050733275.1 Gemmatimonadales bacterium | reverse complement strand
CTGCGCGATCGAGCGGCCCGGATCGGGCACGATCAGCGATTCGTCATATTCCAGCACCGCCCCGAAGCCGTTGCAGCCGGGGCACGCTCCACGGGGATTGTTGAACGAGAACAGCGACGGCGTCAGTACCGGCGCCGCAGTGCCGCACGCCGAGCACGTGGGATGCTCCGAGAAACGCCGGCGGTCGCCGTTGGTGAGGGCGACCGCGACGCCCTCCCCCTCGCTGAACGCCGTGGCAATCGCGTCGGCCAGCCGGCCCCGGTTGGCGTTGCCCGCCGCGATCCTGTCGACGAGGACGAGCACATCCTGCCCCTCGCGCACCCGCTGTTCGGCGCCCTCCGCGTCGAGGCGCACCACCTCGCCGTGCACCTGGGCCCGCACGAACCCCGCGGCGCGCAATTGTGCGGCGACCTGCACATCGGGGCGGTGAGCGGCTGCTGGCAACGGAAATCCGATCACCACCGGATCTGGAGGGTCGGCGTGGTCGTGTAGGGGCACGGCATGCCGTGCCCCTACCAACTCACCTTCTGGACCCCCATTTAGCACCGCGTCCACCACCTCCTGCACCGTGTCCCGCTTGACCGGGTGCCCGCAGTGGGCGCAGCTCTGCGTTCCCGCGCGGGCCCACAGCAGCCGCAGGAAATCGGCGATTTCGGTGGCGGTGCCTACCGTGGACCGGCTCGACGTCGTCGGGTTCTTCTGCTCGATCGCCACAGCGGGCGACAGCCCCTCCATGGCGTCCACGAGCGGCTTGGGCATCCGCTCCAGGAACTGCTTGGCGTACGTCGACAGCGACTCGATGTAGCGGCGCTGTCCCTCGGCGTAGAGGGTGTCGAAGGCCAGCGAGCTCTTCCCCGAGCCGGACGGGCCGGTGACGACCGAAAGCGCGCGCCGCGGGAAGGCGACCGTGATGCCTTTCAGATTGTGCTGGCGTGCATTGCGAAGCACGACGCGGTCGGGGGGATAGCGCATAACCTGTGAACCTAACATCTTCGGCGCCTGCATGGCTCTCGCCCTGACCCCACGGCTGCTCCGGCGCGGTCTCGAGTTGTTCGCCGGGATATCCATCACGGCCGTCGTCATTCTCTTCGCCTATTACCTGATTCGCTTCGGCGACCACGTGGACACGTTCCTTGCCCCGTTCCTGGAGCTGCACTGGGGCTGGATCGTGCTCGGGCTCGTGCTGGCCTCCATGGACTGGTTCGGGGGCGGCCTGCGGTTGTGGGTCTGCGCCCGCCACGTCCACCCCGGCGTCCGGCTGGGCGCCACCATCCTGGCGAGCGGCATGGGGGCGCTCGGCTCCTATGTCACGCCGTTCCAGTCGGGCTCCGCTCCGATGTCGATCTGGGCCCTGCGGCGCGCCGGGCTGCCCCTGCCGGAGGCGGTCACGTCCGTCTTCATGACGTTCGTCGCCACGGTGGCGTTCTTCGCGATCGCCGGACCGCTCGCCGTGTGGCTCGGCGCCGGCCGCTCGCTCGGCGAACACGGACTGGTCCTCGGCATCACCCTGTATGATCTGTTCCGCGGCACCCTCACCCTGTTCGGCGTCATCGGCGGGTTGATGCTCGTCGCGGTCGTGTTCCCCGGCGCGCTGAAGCGTGTGATCCAGCGCGTCGCGGCCCGGATCGGCCGGCGCAGCCCCCGCGCGGCCGCGCGCATGGCGCTGCTCTCCGGCGGCGTAGACCGGGCACACGAGTGTATGGTCACCTTCGCCAGCCCCAAGGGAGTGATCACCCTGGTCTGGGCGGTCCTGATCTCGGGCCCGTCACACTCGAACAAGCTGCTCGCCGGCTACGTCACGCTGCGGGCGCTCGGCGTGCCGGCGAATTTTTACGACATTCTCCTGATCCAGACACTGATTGCGTTCCTGCTGTACTTCGCGCCGACGCCGGGCGGCTCGGGACTCGCCGAGCTGCTGTCGGCGGCGGTCATGTCCATCTACGTGCCGCGCGAGCTCACGCCCAGCTACACCCTCATCTGGCGATTCGTCAACAGCTATGCAACGGTGCTGGTCGCATCGCTGCTGTTCGGGCACTGGCTGCGTCGCGGCCTCATTGGTCGTGAAGAAACTGTCCTCATCACCTAACTGCAGCTTGCTTGCCCGGTTAGCGGGCGGGTCGTAAGTTCCACGGCCATGGCACTTCTCGAGCTGAGCGGGCGGAAGTTCCCCATTCCTGCCGGTGAAATCGTGCTTGGCACCGACCCCGCTTCCGCGGTCCCACTGTCCGGTTCCGGGGTGCTCCCCCGGCACGCCAAACTCACAGCGCTCCCCGACGGGCAGGTCGTGATCTCCAAGGCCGAGCCGCAGGCCGAGGTCCTGATCAACGGCGTCCGCCTGGGCGCCGAGCCCACGCCCCTGCTGCATGGCGACAAACTGGAGGTCGGGGGTCACGAGCTGACGTTCGTGGACGAGCGGCGCAGCGGCAGTACGCAGTACGTGCAGGCGATGAGTCTGCCGCAGGCGCTGGAGCAGGCCAAGGGCGCCGGGGGCGTGAAGCCCACGGGCAATACGGGCGGCCGAGTCGTTTCGCTCACCGACGGTCGCGAATACGCGATTGCGGGGGCGTCGCTGGTCTTCGGCCGCGATGCGACGTGCGACGTCGTCGTGCCGGGCAAGGACGTCTCGCGCCGCCACGCGGAGATCGTCCAGACCCCCAAGGGCTATCTGCTCGTGGACTCGAGCACGAACGGCAGCTACATCAATGATGCGCGGGTCGAGGGACAGAAGCTGCTGTCGCGCGCCGACGTGATCCGCATCGGGGAGGAGAGCTTCCGGTTCTACGCCGACGTCGCGTCTCCGCCCGCGCCAAACCCTCCGTCGGGGCCGGCCGCTAGGCCACCGGCCGAGCCCCCCCACCCATCCCCAGCACCGGCCAGTGAGCGGGTGAAGGACCCGCTGGGGAGTTTCCTGGTGCGCTCGGGCACCCTCAAGGGGCAGCGGCTCGTGGTCAAGACACCGGTCGTCAACATCGGGCGGGCCGATTACAACGACCTGATCCTGCCGGACGAGTCGGTGTCGACGGCGCACGCCAAGCTGCAGCGCCGCGAAGGGGTGTGGGTGCTCGTGGACCTGGACTCCACCAACGGGACGTTCGTCGATGGCGAGCGCATCGCCAAAGGGGGGGAGTCGCCGCTCGCTCCCGGAGCCACCGTGCGGTTCGGGGAGATTTCCCTGGTGTTCGAGCCGACGGATGACGCGCTGGGGGTGGCGAAGGGCGGCGGCACGCGCATGATGGAAGCGATGAAGCCGGCCGCTGCGCCGCCCCCGGCCAAGCCCAAGCCGCCCGCGTCCCCACCCCCGCGGCCGCGCCCCACCCGCCCCCGCGCCGGGCAGCAGCCGAAGAAGGGGAAGGGATGCGGCAGCAGTGCCGCCCTGTTTATCGTGGGAGTTGCAGGGCTCGTGTACTGGGTGTTCGTCTAAGGTCCGCGTGCACATCACCGCCGCAGGCCGCACCGACGTCGGCGTTATCCGGTCGGGGAATGAGGACAGCTACCTCATGATCCCCGAGCGGGGAATTTTCGTGGTGGCCGACGGGATGGGCGGGCATGCCGCGGGCGAAGTCGCCAGCGACATGGCGGTGCGGTACATCGCCCGCGAGCTCGACTCGCTCCGCGGGCTCAGCGACGACCAGGTGGCGGACCGGATGCGCGGCGCGATCCGCGCGGCGAACGGCGCGATCTTCCAGCGCACGCTCACCGAGCACGACAAGCGCGGCATGGGCACCACGGTCACGGCACTCACGCTGTACGAATCGCGGTTTCTGGTCGGCCAGGTGGGCGACAGCCGCGCCTATCTCCTGCGCGACGGCCGTCTCACGCAGATCACCAAGGACCATTCGTACGTGCAGGAGCAGGTGGACGCCGGATACCTCACGCCCGAGCAGGCCCGCACGCACCCGTACAGCAATGTGATCACCCGCTGTGTCGGCGCGAACAGCGAGGTGACGCCGGACATCTACGCGGGGGCCGTGAAAGCGCGCGACGTCTTTCTCCTGGCGTCGGACGGACTGACCGGCATGCTGGAGGACTACGAGTTGGCGGCGATCCTCTCGCCGGAGCGGATGCCGCAGGACGAAGTCGACTCGCTCATCGCCGAAGCCAACCGCCACGGCGGGCTCGACAACATCACGACGATCATCGTGCGCGTCGATTCCGTGGACGCGCGCGACAGCGATGACGTCACCACGCAACAGACGACCGCGCGGCCGCGCTAGCCTCACCCCCTCACCCCCTCACCCCCTCACCCCCTCACCCCCTGACCCCCTGTCCGCTCCGCGGAGCGGGGGAACGCCGTTCGCGATCCGTGAGCCACGGCGCGTCGTCGGTCACCCGCGCCGCGACTTCTTCCCGCGGCAGCATCACCAGCTCGACGATCGCGCGCTCGGGAACGTCGACGGGTTCGAGCACGAACACGCGCAGCCGCTGGGCGGAGCGATGCAGCTCCGCGGCGACCCGCGGCAGCCCGAGATGTTGCGCGGCGCTCCCCGGCCGTCCCACCACCGGAATGGCGACGTCGAGCATCTCCGGCTTGGACGGAAAATCGAGAAACAGCCGATCGGGTCCGAGGCCGGCCTCACGGGCGAGGCGTTCCTCGACGCGCTCGAGGAGGTCGGGATCCGTCGCGGGCCAATCCGCCGTGTCGGCTGGCAGGTCGGTGGCCGGGAGATCGAGCGCGCGTTTGGCGAGTCGCCGCTCGCGCAGCGCGCGCGCGAGGCCGGTCGGATCGCGCTGCTGCAGCTCGTGAATCAGCCCGTCGTCCGTCGCGACGGCGATCTCGTCCGGCGTCATGCGGCCGGCCGCCACCGTGCGCCGGACCAGGCGCTTGAACATCGCGGTCGCGCTGCGCACCGCATGGTGCCAGTACACGTTGCGGTACATCTGGTACTTGGCGAACAGCAGCGATTCCAGGGCCGCGAGGCCCTTGGCGTGCAGCGCCAGCACCGGACCCGCGGGGCCGGCCGCGATCGTCAGCGACGTGAGCAGCCGATCCACGTCGACCACGCCGTAGGGCACGCCGCACATCGTCGCGTCGCGGGACAGGTAATCGAGCTTGTCCACGTCCAGCGACCCGGCGACGACGCCGGCGAGCGGCGACGGGCTCGTTCCCTGAATCAGCGGCAGCAGCTGGTCGGGCGGGGCGTCCAGCCGCTCGAGCGTGGACGCGAGGGCCCCCCCGGCCAGGTGGCGCGCCGCGAGGTCTTCGTGCCGCGGGAGGCCGGCCTCTTCGAGCGCGTGCGAGAAGGGGTAGTGGCCGATGTCATGCAACAGCGCCGCCAGACGGATGCGCAGGGTTGCGGCGGGATCGGGCCGGCCCTGGGCCTCCTCGAGCTGCGCCAGCACGCGCCGGGCGAGATGATAGGCGCCGATCGAATGTTCGAAACGTGTGTGCGTCGCCCCCGGGTAGACGAGAAACGCGTGGCCCAGCTGCCGCACATAGCGCAGGCGCTGCACGGGCGGCGTATCGATGACTGCCAGCGCCTCGGGCTCGAGGCGGATGTTATTCCACAGCGGATCGCGAATGACCTCGAACTGTCTCAAGGCGCGCGGACGGGCGCGGACGCGGGGGGAGCCGTGGCGCGCGGGGGGCGATGCGGGGGCGGGCCCGCGTCCCGCACTGCGGCGGGCACGCGGCTCGCGAACTGCTCGAAGTTCTTGTGGAACAGCGCCGTGAGGCGCGCGGCCAGCGCGTCGTATTGCGCCGGGTCCTGCCACGTGCCGCGCGGATCGAGGATGCCGTCCGGGACGTCATCGCCGATGTGTTGCGGCACGGCGAGCGAGAACACCGGCTCGCGCCGGGTCGGCACGGTGTCGAGACGGCCGGCGAGCGCCGCGCGCACCATCGCCCGGGTGTGCGCCAGGCTCATGCGCTGGCCCACGCCGTAGGGGCCGCCCGTCCACCCGGTGTTCACGAGCCAGCATTGCACCTGGTGGCGCGCGAGGCGCTCGCCCAGCATCTCGGCGTACACATGGGGCTCGAGCGGCAGGAACGGCGCGGCGAAGCAGGCGGAAAACGTCTCCTTCGGCTCCGTCACGCCCCGCTCGGTGCCCGCGACCTTGGCCGTGTACCCGGAGAGGAAATGGTACATCGCCTGCTCCGGCGACAGCTTGGCGATCGGCGGCATGATGCCGAAGGCGTCGCAGGTGAGCAGGATCATGTGGCGGGGGTGCCCGCCGCGGCCGTCGGGCGCGTGGTTCGGAATGAACGCGATCGGATAGCAGGACCGGGTGTTCTCCGTGATCTCGGCGGAGTCGAGATCGATGACGCGCGTGACGGGATCCACGATGACGTTCTCGAGCACCGTGCCGAACCGCTGCGTCGTCGCGTAGATCTCCGGCTCGTTCTGGGGCGACAGGCGGATCGCCTTGGCGTAGCACCCCGCCTCGAAGTTGAACACGCCCTGGTCGGACCAGCCGTGCTCGTCGTCGCCGATCAGGCGCCGCTCGGGGTCGGCCGAGAGCGTCGTCTTCCCCGTCCCCGAGAGGCCGAAGAACAGCGCCGTGTCGCCGCCGGCGCCGATGTTCGCGGAACAATGCATCGACAGCACGCCCTGCACCGGCATGAGATAGTTGAGCAGCGAGAAGATCGACTTCTTCAGCTCGCCGGCGTATCGCGTGCCGCCGATGAGGATGGTCCGCTGCGCCAGACTGGCGACGATGAACGTGCCCGAGTTCGTGCCATGGACCTGCGGCTCGGCCTGCAGCTCGGGCGCGTGGAGCACCTGGAACGCGGGAGTGAATCGCTCGAGGTCGGCGCGCGCGGGGCGCAGGAACATGTTGTGCACGAACAGCGCCTGCCAGGCGTTGGGCGTGACGAAGCGGATCGGCACGCGATGCGCGGGGTCGGCGCCGGCGAACACATCCTGGACGAACACCTCCTGCCCGCGCAGATGCTCCTCGACGAGCTCGCGCAGTCGCGCGAACTGCTCGGGCGCGAGCGGCCGGTTCACCTTCCCCCACCAGATGCGGTCGCTCGAATCCGGCTCCTGCACCAGGAACTTGTCGTTGGGGCTGCGGCCGGTGTGCGGTTTGGTGACGGCGCAGAACGGCCCGCCCGCCGCGATCACGCCCTCGCGACGCCGCACGGCATGTTCGTACAGCTCCGCCGGCGCGAGATTCCAATGAACGGTCTGCTCGCTCGAGAGTTGCACAGTCCTCATGCGGTCGGCCTCGCGTGACGGCGATGCTCCAGGGCGTCCACGGCGGCGATCACCGCCATATTGACGATATCCGCGACTTCCGACCCCCGTTGCAAAACGTGGACCGGCCGATCCATTCCCACCAGGATGGGCCCGATGGCCTGCGCCTCGCCCAGCCGGTCGAGCAGCTTGTAGGCGATGTTCGCGGCGTCCAAGCTCGGGAAAATCAATATGTTAGCCGGACTGCGCAGCTTCGAGAAGGGATACGCCTGTGTGAGGATCCGCTCCACGACCGCGGTGTCGGCCTGCATCTCGCCGTCCACCTGCAGCCCCGGCTCGCGCTCGTGGAGCACCGCCACCGCCTGTTGCACCTTCGCCGCGGCCGGATGCTTGACCGAGCCGAAGTTCGAGAACGACAGCAGCGCCACGCGCGGCTCGACGCCGAGCCGCGAGACGAACTGCGCCGTCGCGGACGCGATCTCCGCCAGGGTTTCGGCGTCGGGATCGATGTTGACGGTACAGTCGGCAAAAAAGAACGTCGCCTGGCGGAAGATGAGCATGTAGATCCCGCTCACGTGACGGCGCCCCGGCTCGGCGCCGATCACCTCCAGCGCCGGGCGGATCGCGTCGGGATAATACATGTCCTCGCCGGCGACCAGCGCGTCCACCCGGCCGGCGCGCAGCAGCAGCAGGCCGTAGTACATCGGATCGAGCACGCGCTGGTTGGCCTCGCGCAGCGTGATGCCGCGGCGCTGGCGCCGCTGCCACAGATCCTGCGCCATGCGCTCGCGATCGGCGGCGGTGCGCGGGTTCACCAGCTCGAGCTCTTCGAGCGTGAGCGAGGCATCGTCGGCGCGGCGCCGGATGGCATCGAGATCGCCCAGCAGGATCGGCCGGGCGATGCCCTCGTCGGCCAGGATGCGCGCGGCGCGAATGATCCGGACGTCCTCACCTTCCGGGAACACGATCGCCGGCGGGTCCTGCTGCGCGCGGGTGATCAGACCGCGCATCACCTGGCGCTCGGGGCCGAGCCGCGCCTCGAGCTCGGAGCGGTACTCCTCCACGTCGATGATGCGGCCGGCGATGCCGGTGGCGACGGCGGCCCAGGCGACCGCCGGCGCCACCCACAACAGCACGCGCGGGTCGAACGGCTTGGGAATGAGATAGTCGGGGCCGAAGCGCAGCCGCTCGACGCCGTAGGCGAGCATCACCGAATCGGGGACTTCTTCCTTGGCGAGGGCGGCCAGCGCCCGCGTGGCCGCCATTTCCATCTCGTCGTTGATCTTCTTGGCGCGCACGTCCAGCGCGCCGCGGAAGATGAACGGGAAACCGAGAACGTTGTTCACCTGATTGGGAAAGTCCGAGCGGCCGGTCGCCACGATCGCATCGGGCCGGGCGCGCTTCACCTCGTCGGGCATGATTTCGGGCACCGGATTCGCCAGGGCGAAGATGATTGGCTTCTTGGCCATCGTCTCGAGCATCTCGCCCGAGACAATGCCGCCGACCGAGAGGCCCACGAACACGTCGGCGCCCGCGAGCGCTTCCGCCACCGTCCGCGCCGTGGTGTCGTTCGCGAAGCGCTGCTTGTACTCGTCCATTCCCTCGCGGCCGGGGTACAGCACGCCCTTCTGGTCGCACATCACGATGTGCTCGCGCCGCACCCCGAGCCGCACGTAGTGCTCCGCGGTCGCGATCGCCGCCGCCCCGGCGCCGGAGAAGACCACGCGCACTTTGGCGATGTCTTTCTTGACCAGCGTCAACGCGTTGAGCAGCGCCGCGCCCGAGATGATCGCCGTGCCGTGCTGGTCGTCGTGGAAGACGGGGATGCCCAGCGTGGCCCGCAGCTCCTGCTCGATGCGGAAGCAGTCGGGCGAGCGGATGTCCTCGAGGTTGATGCCGCCCACGGTGGGCTCGAGCAGCTGGCAGAACCGGACGACGTCCTCCGGCTTCTCCGAGCCCACCTCGAGATCGAAGACGTCGATGTCGGCGAAGGCCTTGAACAAGATGCCCTTCCCCTCCATCACGGGCTTACCCGCGAGCGCGCCGATGTTGCCGAGACCGAGCACGGCCGTGCCGTTGGTCACGACCGCCACGAGATTGCCCTTCGCGGTGTAGCGATAGACGTCGTCGGGCCGCTTGGCGATCTCGAGGCAGGGCTCCGCCACCCCCGGCGTATAGGCGAGGGACAGATCGCGTTGATCCTTGAACGGCTTGGTGGGTGAAACCTGGATCTTGCCGGGCCGCCCCGACGCGTGATAGTCGAGGGCCTCCTGGCGCCGCGTGGACGACAAGGAGCAGAAGTCCTTTTTGGAGAAGGGGTTATGCTAGACCCGCGCCCCCCGGCTGTCAAGCGGAGCGCCGCTGCTCGGGGTCCGCTCCCCGACCCCCAACCGGCGAAGCACCGCCGCGCCCACGAGCAGCAGGCCGTACATGCACACGATCAGCGGTCCCGTCGGCAGATCCTGGGTGTACGACAGCCACAACCCCAGCACCGACGCGAGCGCGCCCGAGCCCCAGGCGATGAAGGTGAGGCGCCGCTTGTCCCCCGTGAAGAGATTGGCGATCACCGCGGGCACCACGAGGAAGCTGAACACCATGAGCACGCCCGCGATCGGCACCGCCAGCGTGATGACCATACCGAACGTCAGATAGAACAGGAAATCCCACCAGCGGATTCGCCACCCGGCCGTTTCGGCCTGCTGCGGATGAAACGAGATCGTGAGAAAGCGGTGGCGGAGGGCGTACTGGATCAGCCCGAGCACCGCATAGGCGACGGCCAGCCTGATGATGGTGGGCCAGGTCACCCACAGCAGGCTCCCGACCAGCGTCTTTTCGACGGCTTCGCCGCCGCCGGGGACCTTGTTGGCGACGAGCACGGCCGCGGCCGACGCGACGACGTACACGATGCCGATGTACGCCTCTTGCGGGACCCGGCTGGGTCCGGCGTGGCGCGAGCTCCGCGTGACCGCGAAGAGCAGCGCCCCGACCGCGGTCGCGAACAGCGCGAACAGATATGTCGTCACGGACTCCGGAGCTGCGTGAACCAGCAGCGCCGTCAGGCTGCCAAGGGCCGCCATCTGGGCGAGCGAGAGGTCGACGAAGATCACCTCGCGCGCGATGACGTGCAGCCCGAGATACGACAGCATGGCGACCAGGATCATGCACGCCAGGAACGGCGGCAGCATTAACTGGAACCCGCTCATGGGAC
>JBOHSP010000216.1:0-7011 GCA_050733275.1 Gemmatimonadales bacterium | reverse complement strand
GTGTGACCGGGGACGTGCACCGCGCGCAGCGTTGCCCGGCCGAAGGCGATCGTGTCGCCGTCCGCCAGCGGCTGGGAGGTGAGGCGGCCCGGGGTGCCGTCGTACGGCGACACGGCGTCCGCGGCGTGCAGGAAATACGGAACCTGCCAGCGCCCCGCGGCCTCGCGGCTCCCGCTGAGGAAATCGGCGTGGAGGTGCGTGTCCACCACGGCGGCCGGCGTCGCCCCCAGCTCGGCGAGCAACGTCTCGTAGCGCGCGAGATGCCGTCCCGGGTCCACAACGACGGCGTCGCCATCGCTGGCGAGGACGTAGCTCAGGGCTCGTTTGCCGACGCGGTCGAGCTGCACGACGTGGGCGAGCGACGGCGTCGGCGCGAGCCGGCGCGCCACGTACACCGTCTCCCACGCGGCCATGCCGCCGGCCACCGAATACGCCTCGTAGCCGCGCGCCCGCAGGAAGTCCGTGGTTTGGCGGCTCGAGTTGCCGTGCCCGCAGATCACGGCGACGGGGCGCGCAGGGTCCAGGCCGAGCGCGTCGAGCGCCGGCAGGGCGAAAATGCCGGAGTTCGGGAGTGCGTGCAGCTCGAGGGCCGGGCCGAGCGCGACGGTGCCTTGGGCGACCCGGTCGGGGGCGCGCACGTCGAGCACCTGGAGCGGCTCGCCGCGGTCGAGGCGACGGGCGAGCTCGTCGGGGGCGATGGTCTCGGTCACGGCCCGTAGATTCGTCGCGCCACGCCCAAAACGCAACGGTCCCCGAGTCGGAGGCCGGGGACCGCGCGTGCCGCACAGCCGATCGCCGTCAGCGCACCGGCATGAGAACGCCGAGCAGCACGGAGAACGTATTGGTCGCGGTGCCGAGGTCGTCATTGCGCGGGTTGCTGAGATAGTTCAGCTCGACTCTCCCGCCGAGATTGCGAGTGAGCGTGAACCGGTAGCCCCACGCCAGGCTTCCGCCCAGCACGCTGGTGCTGACGCCGTCCTCCGCATCCACGTGCGTGAGCTGGCCCCCCACGGCCCCGTACCAGCCGCCGGTCACGGCGTAGTTCAAGCGCAGGCCGACGGCAGCGGCGAAGATCGAACCCTCGACAGGACCGTCGACGCTGGTCACGTCGAGCCCCGGTTCGAGGGCGATGTTGCGTCCAATCGGCAGGATGGCAAACAGCACCGGCGGACCGGGGGCAAATGCGTCGAGCGTCGGAGCGATCGAGCTGCCAAAGCCGGGCGCGGTGAGGGCGGTGAAGTCGCCGCCGCCGCCGACGACGTGCACCCGGCTGTAGCCGCCGACGACGCCGAGCGCGCTCGTCCACAGGCTGGTGGAGCGCGCTGCCCCCGGCCGCCCGCGCGCGGCGGGACGCGCGCCGATGCGCGACGACACGCCCAGGAGCACCGAATAGGCGTTGAACGCATCGGTCACGTTCTCAGCCTCGTTCACGGTGACCCACTGCGCCTCGATCCGGCCATTGAGGCCGGGGGAAAGCTGGCGGCGATAGCCCACGCCGAGCTGGAGGCCGAGCTGCGTGCCGTTGTCGCCGCCGCTTTCGATGTAGTTGAGAACTCCGCCGCCGCCAGCGTAAAGGCCGTCGCTGAGGGCGTAATTGAGCCGCAGGCCGATGCGCATCGCCGTGCCGCCGCCCCCGAACACGTTGAACTGCGAAAACCCGAGCGTGGGCTCCACCGCCAGCTTGTTGTTCCACGGGATGATGGCATACAGCGAGCCGTAGCTGAGCAGCGGCGTGAGGGTCGACCCGCCGGGGAGCATGATGAGCGTCTCCGCGTCATCCTCGCCCGTTCCGGCCGGTTTGACGTGGGAGTAGCCGCCTTGAATGCCGATCTCCGGCTGCCAGGCGCGCTGCGCCTGTGCCGTCGACTCCACCGTCGCCGTCGTCGTCGCGACGAGGGCGAGTACCGCGAACGCGCTCCGCACGGTGTGACCTCCGCGAGGAAAAGGGGTGCCCAAAAAAGGCGCCCCAATATTGGACACCGCGCCGAAAACGCAATATTTGCGGGGCTCCCGTTTTGCCACCGCGGTTCTATATTCCCGCACGTATTGTGAATGTGTTCACAAGCCGCACCCCACCGTTTCGGGAGGAATCCAGGAAATGCGCTCCGCTTTTGTCACGATGATCCTCGCCGTGGGCGCGCTCGCCTGCGGCGGAGGGGACACGCAGGCTGATCAGTCACAGACGCCTCCGGCGCCCCCCGCGGCGCCCGCAGCCGGGGCAGGGGGCGGTGAGGTTGTGGAAGTGCGGATGACGGGCAACGGGACGACCCAGGCGGCGTACGAGCCCAGCTCGCTCACGATTTCGCCGGGCACCACGGTCCGCTTCATCAACGTCTCCGGCGGGCCGCACAACATCGCGTTCTGGACGGATTCGATTCCGTCCGGGGCGGCCGCTCCTCTTGGCGCCGGCATGCCGAACACGATCGACAATCTCGTCGGCCCCTTCCTCACGGAGCCGAACGCGACGTACGACGTGTCGTTCGCGAATGCGCCGACGGGGCAGTACAAAGGGTACTGCACGCCGCATATGGCGCTGGGCATGCGGATCGCCATCACGGTGCAGTAAGTGGCCGTGGCGGTGCGACCTGACGGACGCGCGGCCCCGGAGGGTTCCGGGGCCGTTTCGCGCCGGGTCGTGTTTGTGCTGATCGACGGGGCCCGCCCCGACGTGTTCGGCGAGCTGCTGGCGCGCGGCGATCTGCCGCACCTCGCGCGCTGGGTGATCGAGCCCGGGGGGTGGACCGTCGGCACCTCCGTGTTCCCCTCGACGACCGGCGTCGCCTACATCCCGTTTCTGTTCGGGCGGTTCCCCGGCAGCGCCAACGTTCCCGGCATCCGCTGGCTCGACCGGGCGAGCGCGGGCGAGCGCGCCGGCCCGGTATTGGGCTGGCGCCGGCAGTGGCGCGCGGCGCGCAGCTATTGCGGCGTGCAGGCCGGCTGGATCAACGGTGACATCGACGCCGGCCCCTCGCTGTTCGAGCTGGTGCCCGAGAGCGTCGCGATCTGCACGCCGGTGACGCGGGGGCTGCGCCGCGGCGCGCATCGCATCCCCGTGCAGCGCACGGTCCTGGGCGCGGCGGCGCATTACTGCGGCACCTATCCCGCGCTCGATCGCGCGGTCACGCGCGCCTGGCTCGCCGCGGCCGACGCCGCGTGGCGGTTCCTGTTCGTCGTGTTCCCCGGGCCTGACGGCCTCACCCATCTCACCGACCCGCGGCACCCCGCCGTGCTCGCGAGTTATCGCGCGATCGACGCGGCCCTGGGGGCCTTCGTGGCGCGCGTGCGGCAACACGGTGAGCTGCCGGCGTTCTTCGTCGCGTCCGATCACGGCGCCAGCGTGATGCGCGAGCACTGCGACGTCGCCGAGCTGCTCGAAGCGTGGGGCGTGCCGACGCTGCGGCATCCGGTGCATGTCTGGCGGCGCGGCGCGCGCGCCGCCACGATGGTGTCGGGGAACGCCAGCGTGCAGCTCTACTTCGACCCCCGCAGCGGCCGGCCCGCGCCGCGCACCGAGGAGGAGCTGCCCGCGGATCTGGTCGAGCGTCTGGTCGCGCTGCCCGCCGCGCGCCTCGCCGCCTGCCGCGGCCCCGAGGGGAGCGTGATCGTCCGCCGCGCGGATCAGCGCGCCCGCCTGGCGGCGGTCGGCGACCTCGTGCGCTACGAGCCGCTGCGCGGCGATCCTCTCGGCCTCGGGCGCGACGTGCTCGAGCTGGACGACCGCGAGATGCTGCGGCGCAGCCGCCAGACGGACCTCCCGGACGCGCCCCGGCAGTTGCTCCAGCTGTTCGGCTCGCCGCGGGCCGGCGACCTCGTCCTGTCGGCCGCGCCGGGCCGCGACTTCCGCGGCCCCTGGGAGATTCCCGAGCACCGCGCCGGACACGGCAGCCTCCTCGCGGAGCACATGGAAGTGCCGATTGCCGCGAGCGTGGCACTCCCGGCCGCGCCGCTCCGTACGGTCGATCTGATGCCGGCCATGCTGGAACAGCTCGGCCTCGCGCCCGAGGCGGCGGGGCGGATCGATGGCGTGGGCTTCGCGTCCCTCGCGGCGCTGGCGCTGCCGCTCTCGGGCGGGTGGCGGTGAACACGTCCCGGCTCGCGGCGGCGCTCCTCCGGCCGCGCGGCCGGCCGCAGTGGGACATCGTGCTGCGAGGCACCGGGCTGGTGGCGCTCCTGGCGCTCTATCCCACGTGGCGCTGGCCCGATCTGGCCGGGCTCGTCGCGTTTCTGTGCATCACGATCTTCGTGAACGGCCCGCTCGCGCCGCTACTGCCCGCTACCTACGAGCCCGTGCTGATGGTCACGGGGCGGGCCCACGCCCCGTGGCTCGTCGCGCTCGTCGGCATCGCCGGCACGCTCTACGTCGAGTATCTGAACTACTATCTGTACCGGGCGGCCATCCTGCATCCGCGGGTCGAGGCGGCGCGCCAGTCCCGACTGGTGCGCGCGACGGTGCGCCTGTTCGACAAGGCGCCGTTCTTCTGTGTCTGGTTGTGCGCGTGGAGCCCGCTGCCCTATTGGGCCGTGCGCTTTCTCGCGCCGCTCGCCGGGTACCCGGTACGGCCGTATCTGGTGGCCACATTCCTGGGGCGCGCGCCGCGGCTGTGGTTCTTCGCCGCGCTCGGCCTCGTCGTTCCCATCCCCACCTCCTGGCTGGTGGCGGCGACGGCGCTGATGATCGGCCTGGCGGTGCTGACGGTCGCGCGGCGGCGGCGCCGCCTAATGATGCCCGCGCCCGCTTCCCCGGCGCCACTCCGATGATACGACGCAACCTCGTGCTCGCGTTCTCGACGGCGACCCTCGTCGCGGGAGCCTACATCGTATGGCAGGCGGCGGTACCCCCGACGCCGGCCGCGGCGGTCGAGCCCCTGCCATCCCTCGATCTCGCGCGCCTGCTGGCGGCGCGCGTGACGGTCGATCCCGAGCGCGGGGAGATCACGATCGAGCTGCCGGCGGTCGATCTGCCGGCCGGGGCGCACGCCCACGCCGGCCACCATGCCGTCGCGGTGCCGGCGGCGGTGGCAGAGCTCCCGGTGGGCGGCGCCGTGACCGGCTTTCGCACCGAACTGCTCGACGCGGCGGGCCGGCCGCTCCCCGCCGATCTGGTGCATCACTTCAACGTGCTGGACCCGCGGCGACGGGAGCTGTTCCTGCCGATCGCGCAGCGCGTGGCGGCGAGCGGCAAGGAGACCGGCGCGGTCCGCTTCCCCTGGCTCCTCGTCGGCAAGCCGTTCCAGGCGGGCGACCGGGTCGTGGCGAGCGCCATGCTCCACAGTCCCACGAGCTCGAGCTATCGCGGCGTGCGCGCGCGGATGGTGTGGCAGTACGTGCCGGCGCGCCGCCCCTGGCCTCTGTTCACGGTGGCGCCCTGGCAGCTCGACGTCGCGTTCCCGGTGGGTGACAAGTCGTTCGACCTGCCGCCGGGCCGGAGCGAGCGGTCCTACGAGGGCAGCCCCGCGGTGCCAGGGCACATCCTCGCGATCGGCGGTCACCTGCACGACTACGGCGAGCGCCTCGAGCTGTGGGACGTCACCACCAACGAGCTGATCTGGCGCGGCGCACCCGCCAGGGATTCGAGCGGCCGCGTCGGCGCGGTGCCGATCCGCCGGCTCTACGGGTTCACCCGGCTCGGCGTGCACATCACGCCACGCCACCGGTATCGCGTGCGCGTGGTGTACGACAACCCGACCGGACACGTCGTGCCGGCCGGCGGCATGGGTGTGGTGGCGGGATTGTTCCTTCCGGACCGCGGTGTCGCCTGGCCGGCCGCCGACCCGCGGGATTCACTGTACCAGGCGGATCTGCGGCACTTCACTCGCCTCGGGCCGGCTCCAGGCCGCTCGTCCGACCAGGGGCGGGCGGGGGTGGGGGAGGTGGAGGGGGAGGGGGCCCGCTCTCGCGGGCACGCCGACCACTGATCGCCACCGGCTGCCAGGCTTCGGCGGCCTGCATGACGCCGAGCATGACGGCTGCGAGGACCAGGCCGGCGAGCGCGTCCACCGCGTAGTGGAACTGGCCGTACACCACCGCGAGGATCAGCCCGGCGGTGAACGGCAGCAGCACGAGTCCCAAGGCCCGCCAGTAGCGCAGCGCCATCCCCGTGGCGACGACCGAGGCCGCGACGTGCGACGAGGGAAAGGCGGCGCCCCAGGAGTCGCCGTGGTCGAGGAGCCAGGAGGCGAACCGCGCCGGCGCCACGTCGGTGGCCGCGTTCTGCGCCGCGTCGAAGGCATATCGCGGTCCCGCCACCGGGAAAAACAGAAACGCGACGTAGCAGAGATAGAACGTCAGCATCACCGCGAGGATCGTGTGGCGTGATGCGTCGCGCCGCCCCACCATCCACAGACCGAGGGGCGACGCGTAGAGAATCGCGTAGTACGCCAGATAGCAGCCGTGCAGCAGCCAGGACAGGGCGGGATTCGCCGTCTCGCGGATCCAGCGGTAGGAGACCTGCGACCCGAACACCCACTCCTCGAGTCGCTGGATGGCGAGGTCGTTCTGAAAGCCGGCATCCAGCGTGAGCACGCCGATCTCGCCGTACAGGGCGCCGAGCAGCAGCAGCGGATACCAGTCGCCGAGGAAGGCCGCGACGGGCCCGTCCTCGCGGGCGCGCGGCGCGAGCGCGACGAGCAAGGCCAGCAGCGCGTGCGCCACGAGGAGCCACGGCCAGCTCGGGATATCGTCGCCGCGGAACGACAGCGCGACGGCGCCGCTGGCGATGGCGACATAGGCGAGCGTGGCCAGATCGAGGCCGTTCAACCGGCGACCCGCGATCACAGCCATCCGTGCTCCCGGTACCAGGAGGCGGCGCGCCGCAGTCCCTCCTCCAATCCGATGCCGGCGCGCCACCCGGTGTCGCGCGTCAGCGCGTCACTGCGGCAGATCCACGCCGGAGCCAGAAACTCGTTGGCCTTGTCAGCCGACAACAGCGTGGCGCGGCCCGCGAGGTGGGCCAGCGAGCCCACGACCCACAGCAGCCCGCGCGCGACGGCGGAGGGCAGCGGCACGATGCGC
>JBOHSP010000215.1:0-1521 GCA_050733275.1 Gemmatimonadales bacterium | reverse complement strand
GGGGCGCGGGAATCGGCGCCCCCCGCCTCCGGCCTGCCCGCAGCGCCGCCGGCCGCGGTGCCCGAGACCGCGACGCCGCCAGCTGCACGGGACACGCTGGGCTGGACCATCCAGCTCGCCGCCTACGGCACGCTGGAGCGCGCGCTGGCCCACGCCGACCGGCTGTCGGAAGACATCCTGGCGCTCGTGACGCCGGTGCCGCAGGAGCCGGGGGGCGCGGGGCCGGTCTGGTATCGCGTCGTCGCGGGATCGTACCGGACGCGCGAGGCGGCGGCCGCCGCGCGCGACACATTGTGGCGCGACGGACTCGCGCCGCGCGGCATCGGCGATCTCCTCTATGCGCCCTACTCGTTCACGCTCGCGGCGGGCGACTCCGTCGCGGCGCTGCGCGCCCGGGCGCTGCCCGCTGTGCGCCCCGCCAACGCGACGGTGATCCTCATCGGGGCGTTTGAGACGCGCGAACAGGCCGCGTTCACGCAGGCCGCGCTGGTGCGCGCCGGCGTGCGCGCCGCCCTCCTCCCACGCCTGGGGACCTCATGAGACTGAGCCGGCTCGAGCTGTCGGGCTTCAAGTCGTTCGCGGGCACTGTGGAGCTGCCATTCGAGGAAGGCGTGACGGCCATCGTCGGGCCGAACGGCTGCGGCAAGTCCAACATCTCCGATGCGGTGCGCTGGGTGCTGGGCGAGCAATCCCCCCGGCTGCTGCGCGGCGGCAAGATGGAGGACGTGATCTTCCAGGGCTCGACGGGACGGCGGCCGGTGAACGTTGCCGAGGTCTCGCTCGTGTTCGACAACGCCGACGGCACGCTCCCGATCGCGTATCAGGAGGTCGTGGTCACGCGGCGGCTGTCGCGCTCCGGGCAGAGCGAGTACCTGCTCAACCGCTCGGCGGTGCGGCTGCGCGACGTGCAGGACCTGCTGCGCGGTACCGGCCTCGGCGCCGACGCCGCGGTGGTGATGGAAGCGAAGATGATCGAGGCGCTGCTGTCCGAGAAGGCGGAGGAGCGGCGGGCGCTGTTCGAGGAGGCGGCCGGTATCGGCCTGTATCGCGACCGCAAGACGAGCACGGAGCGGCGACTCGAGGAAACCGCCGCGGATCTGGCCCGGCTCGAGGACCTGATCAGCGAGGTGCAGACGCAGGTGCGGAGTCTCGCGCGCCAGCGCGGGCGGGCCGAGCGCTACGGCAAGATGATCGAGGAGCGCTTTGGCATCGCGATGACGCTGGTGCGCCGGGAGCTCGAGGACTTCGACCTGGCGCTCGGCAGCCTGGGGGTGCGGGCGCGCGAGCTGGCGGAGGCGTTGCCCGCGGCGCGGACGCGGCTCAGCGAGGCCGAGCGGCAGCGCGAGGGGCGCGTCCAGGGCCGGCACACCGCCGCGGCCCGCCGCACCGAGGTCGAGCGGCGGCTGGCGGAGGCGAAGCTCGAGGTCGGCCGGCTGGAAAGTGATCTCGCCCTGGCGGGCGAGCGGCTGGCGAACGCCGGCCACCGCCGCGAGACGGCCGCCGCGGAGCGGACCCACGGCG
>JBOHSP010000214.1:0-3583 GCA_050733275.1 Gemmatimonadales bacterium | reverse complement strand
GGCCATCGCCGCCCGCCTCGGCGCCGGGGGCGCGCCGTTCGTCGCCGCGCTCGATGAGCTGGATGCCGCCGCAGCGCGTGTCGCGGCCGCGACGGTGCTCGACAAGGACGCCCACGCCGCCTGGCAGGATGCGCTGCGCACCGTGGCGCGGCGGCTCGAGGCCGCCTGGCTCGCGCTCGAGGCCGAAGTCGAAGAGGAACAACGCCGCTGGAGCCCCGACCTCGAGGCCCTCGCGGCGTGGCGACCCCCGCTCTGGCCGGTCATCGTGCTGTGGCTGCCGGCGGCCGTGGCGCTCGTCTGGCTCGGCCTCGTGCTCGGCGGCTACCTGCCCGCGCCCCCATGGCTCGCCGCGCGACTCGGCTTCTGACGCGGCGGCGACTCGCGCCGCCATGACCGCCGTCGGCGTCGGCGTGGATCTCATCGAGGTCTCCCGCGCGCGCGCCATGCTCGCCGACAAGGGCGCGCACGTCTTCGAGCGCCTGCTCACCGTCTCGGAGGCGGCCTACTGCCGCTCGCGACCCGATCCCGCCGAGCACGTGGCCGTGCGGCTCGCGGCCAAGGAAGCGGTCTACAAGGCGCTGCAGGGCTCCGACGCCGCCCGGGGCATCGGGTGGCGCGACATCGAGGTGACGCGGGCGCCCGACGGCCGCCCCGAGGTCACCCTGACCGGCCTCGCCGCTTCACGGGCCGCCGAGCTGGGCGTCCGCCGGGTACTGCTCTCGCTGTCGCACACGCACGAGGCCGCTGTTGCGGTCGCGGTGCTCTCCACGGATTGAATTCCCGATAAAGTCACTCTAGTTTCTGGCGTGCGGTCTGTGAGAACCATTCTCATCTTTACCGCCTGCCTGGCGACGCCGCTCGCGGGGCAGGCGGCCGATTCTTTGGCCGTGGCGCGCCGCGTCGTCGCTGCGGCGGCGCTCGCGGCCAAGGAATACGCCCTCGGCGTCACGCCCGCGGGCGGTCAGATCGTGCTCCCCGAAGAAGTCGACGAAGCCAAGCTCTTCATTCAGCAGGCCCAGCTCGATATTCCGGACCTCCCGGCCGCGACACGCGCGCCGGCCCGCAGCGGGCTCGAGGCGATCGCGGGGATGCTCGAGCGGCTCGCGCCGCCCGATTCCGTAACGCGCGAAGCCGACGCGCTCGTCGCCGCGATCACGGCCGCGATCGGGAACGGCTCAGCGCTCGAGCCGCTGCCCTCGCGTCCGCCCTCCCTCGCGCGCGGCGCCGATGTGTACGCCGAGCAGTGCGCCGCGTGCCATGGCGACCGGGGGCAGGGCGACGGTCCCAAGGCGCACGGGCTCGAAGGACCGCCGCCCAGCAATCTCGCCGATCCCGCGGTGATGGGCGGCGTGTCGCTGCTCGAGATCTATCGCAAGATCGCCATCGGCGTGCCCGGCACGGCGATGCCGGAGTTCGCCGGCCAGCTCTCCGAGGAGGATCGGTGGGCGGTCGCGGCCTACGTCGCGACGTTGCAGTACGGCGGGTCGGCGACCGCCGCGACGTTCGCCGCGGTCCGGCGCCAGATCGACTCGGCGCTCGCGGCGCGCTCGGACAAGCTCGCGTTCGACGCCTATCTCACGTTCGAGCAGGTCGAGACGGCGATTCGCGCCAAGAACGCGGGGCTGGCGAGCGACCTCGAGGGCGCGTTCGCCTGGCTGCGCACGCGCGTGGTCCGCGCCGACGCCGCCGAGCTCGAGGCGATCCACGCCCGCCTGTTGGCCGGGCTGGAGCGCGCCGAGCGGGTCGTGGCCGACCGGCCGGCGCCGATGAGCCTGTTCGTGTCGTCGTTCTTCCTGCTGGTGCGCGAGGGCTTCGAGGCGATTCTCATCGTGGCGGCGCTGATGACGTTCCTCGCGAAGGCGGGCGCGGGCGAGCGCCGCCGCGATGTCGCGCTCGGCGCCTGGGTAGCCGTTGCCGCGAGCCTCGTGACCTGGGTGCTCGTGGAGCTGCTGCTCCACATCACGCCCGGGCAGCGCGAAGCGATCGAGGGCGTGACCATGCTGCTCGCCGCCGCCGTCCTCTTCTATGTGAGCTACTGGCTGCTCTCCAAGATCGAGGCGGCGAAGTGGACGGCGTTCGTCCGCAGCAAAATGGAGAATGCGCTGTCCTCGGGATCGGGGCTGGCGCTGAGCGCCGTCGCCTTCCTCGCGGTGTACCGCGAGGGCTTCGAGACCATCCTGTTCTACCAGGCGCTGTTCACGACCGCCTCGAGCGGCCCCGCCACGGGGCCGGTGCTCGCCGGCATCGCGGCGGGCGCGGTGGCCCTGGTGGCCGTGTACGTCGTCATCAACCGGCTCGGCATGCGCGTGGCCATGAAGCCATTCTTCGCGGTGACCGGGGCGATGCTCTACTACATGGCCTTCGTGTTCGCGGGGAAGGGTTTGGCGGAGTTGCAGGAAGCTGGGCTCGTGTCGCTCACGATCGTGGAGGGCGCACCGCGGCTGCCGGTGCTCGGGATCTATCCGACGGTCGAGTCGCTGGCCGTGCAGGGGCTGTTGGTGGTGCTCGCGATCGTGGCCCTCATCTGGATCCGAGGTCGTCGGTCATCGGTGATCGGGTCTCAGCGGGAGCCGGTTTCCGACTGAGAACCGACGACTGCAGACCGACAACCTCTCGCTGGCGCCATCGATACACCAGCAACAAGCCGACCACCACCAGCAGCATACTCGTCGCCTGGGCGAGCGTGAACGGCCCGAGCAGCCGGTCGTCTTTCGCCCGCACGATTTCCACGAGGAAGCGCTCCGCGCCCGCGAACACGAGGTACCAGGCGAACAGCCAGCCCGTGCCGTGGGCATGATCGCGGCGCCGCCACAGCCACCAGAACACCAGGAACATCGCCAGGGTCTCGTACAGTTGCGTGGGATGCACGGCGAGGACCTGCGCGGGATCGGTGCCGGGCGGGAACGGCACGCCCATCGCCGCGAGGTTGGCGACGGTCGAACTGGGGAGCCCCTCGGGGAACTTCATCGCCCACGGCAGGCTGCTGGGAATGCCGTAATCGTCGTTCACGAGGAAGCAGCCCACGCGGCCCAGCGCATAGCCGAGCGCCAGGGGCGCCGCGCAGATTTCCATGGTGAACCGCGTCGGCACGCGCCGCCGCCAGCCATTCAGCAGAATCGCGGCGGTGGCGCCGAGGAATCCGCCGTACCAGACGAACCCGCCGCGGCGCAGCAGCGCGTCCCATTCGCCGGTCAGCAGCACGTACCACAGCTTCGCGCCGAGCAGCCCGCCGATGACGCCGGCGATGATGATGTCGGCGGCGTAGTCCTCGTTCAGGCCGCGCCGCCGGAGGTCGAGCTGCATCGCCCAGCCCGCCATCAGAAACGCGACCATCATCATCAGGCCGTAGCCGGTGAGCGCGATCGGGCCGAGCTGCAGCGTAAAGGGATAAATGGTCATGTGGGGATGGCGGCGGGCTCGAGCCCGGGCAGGGGGAGGTCGGGGCGGGCGTCGAGCGTCCAGTCGCTGCGCTCGCCCTGGCGCAGCCGATGCCAGCCGGCGCGCGCGATCATCGCCGCATTGTCGGTGTTGAGGCGCGGGCTTGCGACGGCGATGCGCGCGCGGCCCGCGAGCCGCTGCGCGG
>JBOHSP010000213.1:0-2280 GCA_050733275.1 Gemmatimonadales bacterium | reverse complement strand
AAATGATCCGCGCGGCGCTCGCGACGCGCTGGCGCGTGCACGCTACGGAGGGAAATCTCAACAACCTCGTCGGCGTGCCGCTCACGATACTCAACGCACCGGAGGACACCGAAGCGCTCGTGGTGGAGGCGGGAGCGAGCGTGCCGGGGGAGGTCGCGCGGCTGCGGGACATTATCGAGCCCACGATCGCGGTGATCACGAACGTGGGCTACGCCCATGTTGAGGGGTTCGGGTCGCTCGAGGGCGTGATGCGCGAGAAGTTGTCGCTCCTGGAGGGCGTCCCCGCGGCCGTCGTGGGTCCCGGTCCGGAGGGCATGCTCGACGCCGCTCGGCAGATGACGGAGGCATGGATTTCGAAGCAGCTGGCAGATGACGCCATGCTGGATGCGTGCCTCGACGATGAGGGGCGTCCGAGCCTCCCCCTGGAAGGCGGCGGCGCGGTGTCCCTGCCGGTCCTGGGCATCCACCAGCTTGAGAACGCGCTGATCGCGCTGGCGGTCGCAGACCGGGTGGGAGTGGACCACAACGCGGCAGCGCGTGCGCTAGTGGACGTCCGGTTGCCGGCTGGTCGAGGCGAACTGCGCCGGGTCGGGGGGCTCATGGTGATCGACGACACCTATAACGCCAACCCGACTTCCCTGGGGCGGGCGGTGCAGTTCGCCCACTGGCTCGCCCGCAAAAAGGGGCATCCCCTGGCGGTCGTGGTGGGGACGATGTTGGAGTTGGGGCCGGAGAGTGCAAGATTGCACGCCGAAGCCGCCCGGGACGTGGTGGCTCGGCAGCCGGCGCTCGTGGCCGCGGTGGGCGAGTTCGTGCCGGCCTTCGAGGCGCTGGGCGAGCGGCCGCGGCTGATCAGCGCGCCGGACGCCGAGGCGCTGGGGCCGCGCCTCAAAGCCGCGCTGCGAGGCAACGAAGTGGTGCTGCTCAAGGCGTCCCGCGGCATCGCCCTGGAGCGTGTGTTGCGACATCTGACCTGAACGGAGTGGAGACAGCCCGACGTGCTCTATCACTGGCTCGCGCCGCTCGCCCGCGAACACATCGTTTTCAATTTGTTCAATTACATCACGTTTCGCGTGGCGGGCGCGACGGTCACGGCGCTACTGCTCGCGTTCATCGCGGGGCCCTGGATCATCGAGCGGCTGCGCCGCTACCGCATCGGCCAAATCGTGCGCGCGGAGGGGCCGGCGAGCCATCACGGCAAGCGCGGCACGCCGACGATGGGCGGGCTCATCATCATCCTCGCGACGGTCGTGCCCACGCTGCTGTGGGCCCGGCTCGACAGCCGTTTCGTGACGGTCGCGGTCGTGGCGACGCTGTACATGGGGTTGATCGGGTTCCTCGACGACTATCTCAAGATTGTGCGCGGCCAGTCGCAGGGGCTGGTGGCCCGCTGGAAGCTGGCCGGGCAGATCTCCTTCGGGCTCGTGCTCGCGCTGTACCTGCTGTCCTTCCCGCTGGTGCTGAATCCGCCGCCCGCCTCGACGCAGTTGCCGCTGTTCAAGTACGTGCTGCTGCCCCTGCCGGGGCTGATCTACATCGCGTTCGTCACGTTCGTGATCACAGCCGAATCGAACGCGGTGAACCTGACGGATGGGCTCGACGGTCTCGCCAGCGGTCTCACCGCGATCACGGCGGGGGCGTTCGCGATCTTCGCCTATCTGTTCGGCCGGGTGGACGCGACGCGCTGGCTCGGGCTGTTCTACCTGCCGGGCGCGGGGGAGCTGGCGATCTTCTGCGGCGCCCTGATGGGCGCGGCGCTCGGCTTTCTCTGGTTCAACGCGCATCCCGCCGAAGTGTTCATGGGCGACACCGGCGCGCTCGCGATCGGCGGCGCGCTGGGCACCGTCTCGATCCTCCTCAAGGCGGAGTTCCTGCTGCTGATCGCCGGCGGCGTGTTCGCGGCGGAAGCGGCGTCGGTCACGATCCAGACGACCGTGTACCGCTGGCGCAAGCGGCGGTACGGCAAGGAGTACGCCGACGCGCACAAGGTCTTCCGCATGGCGCCGCTGCACCATCACTTCGAGAAACTCGGCTGGCCCGAGCCGCAGGTGGTGATGCGCTTCTACATCATGGGCGTGTTGTGCGCGATGATCGCGCTGGCCACGCTCAAGGTGCGATGATCCTGCCCGAGACCTGGCGCGGCGGCCGCGCGGTGGCCGTGATCGGGCTCGGCAAGAGTGGCGTCGCGGCCACGCGGCTGCTCGTCCGCGAGGGCGCGCGCGTGTACGCGAGCGACGCCTCGGACCAGCCGTACGGCGGGGAGGCCGCGCAGTCGCTGCG
>JBOHSP010000212.1:0-9478 GCA_050733275.1 Gemmatimonadales bacterium | reverse complement strand
GTCCACCGCGGCGCGCACGGCTTGCACGACGAGCGCGCGCGGATGCTGCGCCAACAGCGGCGCGACCCCCGGCTCGGCGAGCAGGGCGTCCACCGCGGGCAGCCGCCGTCGCGGATCGGTCATGAGCGGCGACGTGGTGGAGGCGGTGGAGGTGGTGGAGGTGGAGGTGGAGGTGGCGGTGGTGGCGGGGGCTCGGGCGTGACGAGCACCGCCTGGCCGTCCGCCGTGGCGCCGTTGAGGTTGGTCGCGCCGGTGACGCCAATCAGATACCGGGTGTCGGGCTTCAGCGGCTCGGCAAACCGCAGGACGAGTCGATCGCTGGGGACCGGTCGCGCCGCGAGCAGGCGCCGCGCCTCGCTCGTGTCCGCTGGCGCCGTCACGGTGTCCCGCGCCGCCGTGTCTCGGCGCGCCGCCGTATCGCCGGGCGCGCGAGCCGCCGCGGAGTCCACCGCGCCGGTGTCCGCCGCCATCCGCCGCTCTCTCGCCAGCGAGTCGTACCGCGCCTGCGTGAGAATCTCGGCGAGGCGCACCGGCGTGGAGTCGGGCAGCTCCACGACGTGGATGTCGGATGTGTCGAGGGGATCAGCGATGCTCAGCGCCTGCGAGAACTCGAGCCGGGCGTGCAGGGAGTCCAGCGCCGTCGCCGCGCGGGCGCGGGGGCCGATGGTGTCGTGCACGAAGGCAAAGAGGATGGCGGTGGCCGATGAGTCGATCGCGATCTCGAGCGAGTCATATGGCTCGCGCCGGCCTCGCCGCCGATCGCTGTCGGGGTCGGCACTGCCGTACACCAGATAGCGTCCGGGCGTGAGTCCGGCCATCCGGAACCGCCCGGACGAATCGGCGAGGGTGACATAGCCGACGCTGTCGCGTGGCAAGGGCAGGGGGATGATCTCGATGAGGGCGCGGACGATCGCGCGTTGCTCGACCCATCCCAGCGCCACTCCCTCGAGCCGCGCGTGGCCGATGGCCGGGCCCGTCGAGAACAGCGCCACGGCGCCGGTATCGAGCCGGTTGCTCCGCAGGTCGAGAATGCCGGGGAGCACCTCGAGGCGATAGACGCGCCCCGGCTGCCACTCGTCCTTGGGGCGGACCGTGAT
Source organism: Gemmatimonadales bacterium (assembly GCA_050733275.1). Lineage (GTDB taxonomy): Bacteria > Gemmatimonadota > Gemmatimonadetes > Gemmatimonadales > GWC2-71-9 > 20CM-2-65-7. The sequence continues at coordinate 8,381 of JBOHSP010000212.1, read as the reverse complement.
GCGCGAGCGGTGCCATTCGACTCGGACGGCGCGGGCGGGGGAGAGGATCACGTGCGCGGCGAGCCCCGCCGCGCCGCGCCCGCCGCGCGCGGGCATCTCCTGGATCACCTCGTCGAACTGGATTTCCGCGTCGTCGTCCCAGCCGGGCACCACGGCGCCGGACTCCGGCCGGACGCTCACGATGCGCGGCGGCGCGGCGTCGGGCGGGCCGCCGGGCGGGGGTTCCATCTTGGCGCAGGCCGGCGCCAGGAACGCTAGGAGCAGCCCAATGCCTTGAGCTTGCCGGCGAGAACGGCCCGCTGGTCGCGCCACGTCTTCTCTTTCTCGCGCTCGCGCGCGACCACGTCGGCGGGCGCGCGTGCCACGAAGTTCTGGTTGGTGAGCTTCGCGGCGAGCGCCGCGAGCTGTTGATCGAGGCGGGTCAGCTCGCCCGACAGCCGGCGACACTCCTGCTGCACGTCAATCGCCCCCTCCAGCGCCACGATCACTTCGCTGCCGTCGCCGAATACGGCGTGGGCCGCGCCCGCCGCCGTACGCGTCCCCCCGCCGTCGAGATGCAGCGCCTCGAGCTGCGCGAGCCGCACGATCGTCTCGCGCTCGCCCTCGAATGTCGCTGCCCGGTCGCCGCCGCGCGGCACGATCGTCACGCGCAGCCGGGTTCGGGGCGGAATGCGGTACTCCGCGCGGATCGAGCGGATCTGCTCGATCGCGGTCTTCACGTGCGCGAACTCGGCGTCGGCCCGCGCGTCCTCGAGGGCGGCGCGCGGCTCGGGCCACGCCGCGACCGCCAGCAGCTCGTCCCCGGCCCGCCCCGGCAGCTTCTGCCACAGCTCCTCGGTGAGGAACGGCACGACCGGATGCAGCAGGCGCAGGGCCACGTCGAAGCAGTACGCGAGGACCGCCTGCGCGGCGGTATCCGCGGCGCCGGCACCGAGCCGCGGCTTCACGGCCTCGACGTACCAATCCGCCAGCTCGTTCCACACGAACTCGAAGCAGCGCTTCGCCGCCTCGTCCAGCCGGAACTGCTCCAGCGCGGCGGTGGCGTCGCGGATCGTCGCCTGCGCCCGCGACAGGATCCACCGGTCCGCCAGCGTCAGGCGGTCGCGCTCGAGCCCGTCGATCGCGGCGACGTCGTCGGGGAGCTGGGCGAGAATGAAACGCCCGATGTTCCACACCTTGTTCGCGAAATTGCGGCCCGGGGCGAACGTGGTCTCGAGGTCGTTCGGGTCGACCTGCACGTCGGCGCCGAGCGAGCCGCCGCCGATCAGCGTCCACCGCAGCGCGTCGGTGCCGTACCGCTCGACCACCTCCCGCGGATCGATGCCGTTGCCGAGGGACTTCGACATCTTGCGGTGCTGCGTGTCGCGCACCGTCCCGGTCAGGTACACCGTCCGGAACGGGAGCCGGCGATCCATGAGATGGTGGCCGGACATCAGCATCCGGGCGACCCAGAAGAACAGAATCTCGGGGGCCGTGACGAGCGTGTGGCCCGGATAGAAGCGCTCCAGGTCCGCCGTCTTTTCCGGCCAGCCGAACGTGGCGAACGGCCACAACCACGACGAGAACCAGGTGTCGAGCACGTCGGGATCCTGCTCGATGGGCCCGCCACATTTGGGGCAGCGCGCCGGGTCCTCGCGGTCGGCCCACTGATGCTTGCACGGCGTGCAGGTGAACACGGGGATGCGATGGCCCCACCAGAGCTGCCGCGAGATGTTCCAGTCGCGGATGTGCTCCATCCAGTGCTCGTAGGTCGCGCGCCAGCGCTCCGGCACGATGCGGTACTCCCCGCGCCGGAAGGCCGCAAGCACGGGCTCGGCGAGCGGCTTCATCGTCACGAACCACTGGTCGGACAGCCTGGGCTCGACGACGGTATCGCAGCGATAGCAGCGGCGGACGGAATGGGGATGCGGCTCGACCTGGACGAGCAATCCCTCGCGCTCGAGCTGCTGGACGATGCGCTTGCGGGCGGCGAAGCGGTCGAGGCCCTCGAGATCGGGGGGAACACGGCGCCCGGACGCCCGGACGCCCGGACGCCCACCGTGCTCTTTCGGGCGTCCGGCCGTCTGGGCGTCTGGGCGTCCCGGCTCGCCCATCTTCCCGTCTTCCCCCATCACCAGCGGCATCTCGAGCCCGTGGCGCAACCCGATCTCGAAGTCCGCTGCATCGTGCGCCGGCGTCACCTTCACGAACCCCGTGCCGAAGTCCCTGTCCACGCTGTCATCGGCGATCACGGGGATCCGCACGTCGGCGACCGGCACCACCACCTGCTTGCCGATGTACGGCCGGCCGCGCGCGTCCTCGGGGTGAACGGCGATGGCCGTGTCGCCAAGCATCGTCTCGGGGCGGGTCGTGGCGACGGTGACGAATCCCGAGCCGTCCGCCAGCGGATACGTGATGTGGTACAGATTGCCGGTCGTGTCGTGGTGCTCGGCCTCTTCGTCCGACAGGGCGGTGAGGCAGTTCGGACACCAGTGGATCACGCGATGCCCCCGGTAGATCAGCCCCTCCTCCCACAGGCGCACGAAGACCTCGCGCACGGCGCGGGAGTAGGCGGGGTCGAGCGTGAAGCGGGTGCGGCTCCAGTCGCACGAGCACCCCATGATCTTGAGCTGCTCCAGGATGGTGGGGCCGGTGTCGCGCACGAACCGCCACACGCGCTCCACGAAGGCCTCGCGGCCCAAATCGAAGCGGGTCTTGCCCTCGGCGGCAAGCTGCTTCTCGACGACGTTCTGCGTCGCGATCCCGGCGTGGTCGGTGCCGGGCAGCCATTCGGCGGCGCGGCCCCGCATCCGCTCGAAGCGGATGAGCACGTCCTGGATGATGTTGTTGAGCCCGTGGCCGACGTGCAGCACGGAGGTGACGTTGGGCGGCGGGATGACGATGACGTAGGGCTCGCCGTCCTCGCGAGGCTGGAAGACGCCGCCCGCGAGCCAGCGCCGGTACAGTTCGGGCTCGACCTGCCTGGGATCGTATTGCGGCGGTAGCTCGAGCCGCGGCGTGGTCATTCCTTAATATAGAAGCGGCCACTAGAATATCGTCCAATGACCGACCTCAGCCCGCGCGTCGGGTCCGACGCTCCCGGTTCGCTGCAGGACGCGCTCCCGCCAAGCCGCGCCGTCCGCTGGCTCATGCTTGCGGGCGTGATTCTGCTCGGCGTGGCTCTGTACTTCCGCTGGGGGCTCGACCTCGCTCCCGTGGGGTCGGGGCCCGCCGCCGCGTCCGCGCCCGCTGCCGAAACCCCGCTCGCGCCCACGCGCTGACGGACCGCGCATGGGATCCGATATCCGCGTCACGCTCCCCGATGGGAGCCAGAAGACACTGCCAGCCGGCTCGACGGGCGCCGATCTCGCCCGGGCGATCGGCCCCGGACTCGCGAAGGCGGCGCTCGCGATCCGCGTGAACGGCGAGGTCCGCGACCTCCGCCGCCCGCTGCCGGACGGGGGCACGGTCGCGATTCTCACCGACAAGGACCCGCAGGCGCTCGACGTGCTGCGGCATTCGTCGGCGCACGTCCTGGCGACGGCGGTCCGGCAGCTCTTTCCCAGGGCCAGGATCGGGTTCGGGCCGCCGATCGAGGACGGCTTCTACTACGACTTCGAGGTGGAACGGCCCTTTGGGCCGGAGGATTTGAAGGCCATTGAGGCAAAGATGGGGGAGGTGGTGGCGGCGGACTATCCGTTCGTCCGGGACGAGGTGACGCGTGCCGAGGCCAAACGGCGGTTCGTAGACGACCCGCTGAAGCTCGAGCGCATCGACGATCTGGGCGAGCACGAGGTGATCTCGGTCTACACGGACGGGCCGTTCATCGACCTGTGCCGCGGGCCGCACGTCCCCAGCACCGGCCGGATCAGGCATTTCAAGCTGCTGCACGCCGCGGGCGCCTACTGGCGCGGCGACGAGCGGCGCCAGATGCTGCAGCGCATCTACGGCACGGCGTGGTTCAGCAAGCAGGAGCTGGACCAGTATCTGCACCGGCTCGAAGAGGCGAAGAAACGCGACCATCGCGTGATCGGCAAACAGCTCGACCTCTTCTCGATTCAGGAGGACGTGGGGCCGGGGCTGGTGTTTTGGCATCCCAAGGGGGCGATGCTGAACTTCGAGCTGCGCCGCTTCATCGAGGACGCGATCCTCGCGCGCGGCTACCAGTTGATCTACACGCCCCACGTGACGCGCGAAAAGCTGTTTCTGCGCTCCGGGCACCTGCCGCTCTATGCCGAGAATCAGTTCCCACCGATGGCGGCAGGCGAGGGTGAAGCGGAGGACGTGCGGTACCGGGTGAAGCCGATGAACTGCCCCATGCACATCCTCGTGTACGCGTCGCAGCAGCGCAGCTACCGCGACCTCCCGCTCCGCCTGGCCGAGATCGCGAACGTGTATCGCAACGAGCGCTCGGGGACGCTGCACGGGCTGCTGCGGGTCCGCATGTTGTCGATGGACGACGCGCACATCTTCCTGCGCGAGGATCAGATCGAGCAGGAAATCTTCGAGCTGCTCGACCTCGTCGAGTTCGTGTTGGGGAAGACGTTCGGGCTCGACTACCGGCTCGATCTGGCGACGCGGCCGGCCAAGAAGCTTGGCACCGATGCGATGTGGGAGACGGCCGAAAAGGCGCTGGAAGGCGCGTTACGGCGCAGGGGGATAACGTATAGACTCGATGCCGGCGGCGGGGCATTCTACGGCCCCAAGATCGACGTCAAGTTCAACGATGCGATCGGCCGGGAGTGGCAGGGCGCGACGATCCAGCTCGACTACGAGCTGCCCGAGCGCTTCCAGCTCGAGTACACCGGAGCCGACAACACGCCGCATCGCGCGGTCATGATCCACCGCGCCATCTTCGGCACGATCGAGCGGTTCGTCGGCTTCCTCATCGAGCATTTCGCCGGCGCATTCCCCCTGTGGCTGTCGCCGGAACAGGTGCGCGTGCTGCCGATCGCCGATGCCCAGGTCGACGCGGCGCGCGGCGTGCACCGGGCGCTCGCCGGCGCCGGGATCCGCTCACACCTCGACGAGCGCTCCGAGACCCTGAATTACAAGGTCCGCGACGCGGAGACGCACAAGGTGCCCTATATGGCCGTCGTGGGACAGCGGGAGGCGCAGGCGGGCACGGTGGCGGTTCGGCTGCGGGGGGCGGGGAACAAGCAGGTGGTGATGCCGGTTGGAGAGTTTGTGGCGAAGCTCAAGGAGGAGGTTTCGTCGCGGAGCCTGAGGCCCTTAATTTGAACAATTGCGGATTGGGGATTGCGGATTGCGGATTGGAACTGGAAGCGTCAAATCCGCAATCCGAAATCCGCAATCCGCAATCGATCCCGGATGTTTGAGTTCCGGCTCGAAGCGACCTCCGGCTCCGCCCGCGCCGGCATCCTCACCCTGCCCCACGGCGCGGTCGAGACGCCGGTGTTCATGCCGGTCGGCACGCAGGCGACCGTGCGCACGCTGTCCCCTGGCGACCTCAGGGCCGTCGGCGCCCAAATCGTGCTGGCCAATACCTATCATCTGCACGTCCGCCCCGGCGAAGCCGTCATCGGCGAGCTCGGCGGGCTGCACACGTTCATGGCGTGGGACCGCCCGCTGCTCACCGACTCGGGCGGCTTCCAGGTGTTTTCCCTCGAGGGCTTCCGCCGCGTGAGCGACGAGGGCGTCGAGTTTCAGAGTCACGTCGACGGCAGCCGCCGGATGCTGACGCCCGAGCGCGCCGTCGAGATCCAATGGCAGCTCGGCGCCGACATCGCCATGGCGTTCGATCACGTGGCGCCCGGAGGAGCGGATGAGGCAACGGCACGGGATGCGCTGGAACGGACGCTCCGCTGGTTGGCTCGGTGCAAGACGAGGCACGGTGCGCTGACCAATGGGCCGGCGTGTAGCCAGACATTATGGCCCATCGTGCAGGGCGGCACCGTGGCGCAACTGCGCACCGAATGTCTGGATCGCGTCCTGAGTCTCGGCCCCTGGACCGGTCTCGCCATCGGCGGCCTCTCCGTGGGCGAGCCGAAGCCCCGGATGTATGAGACCCTGGAGCTGCTCGAGGCGCGACTGCCGCCCGCCCTGCCCCGTTATCTTATGGGCGTCGGGTTTCCCGAGGATCTGGTCGCGGCGGTGGAGCGCGGCGTGGACCTGTTCGACTGCGTGGCGCCGACGCGCAACGGCCGCAACGGCTCGGCGTTCACGCCCGACGGCCCGCTGAACATCCGCAACGCCGCGTTCCGGACCGACGCGCGGCCGCTCGATCCCGGCTGTGACTGCGAGACCTGCACCACGTACTCGCGCGGCTACCTGCGGCACCTGTTCATCGCGGGCGAGCTGCTGGGCCTGCGGCTGCTGTCGCTGCACAACGTGCGGTATCTGGTCCGGCTCGCCGACGCGATGCGCGGGGCGATTCGCCGGGGAAACGACGCGTTCGCAGCCTGGGCGGCCGAATGGCGCCGCCGCTACACTCAACCGAGAAACGCATGACTACGCTTGCCTCGCTGTCGCTGCTCCTCTTCGCGCCGTCCGGCCAGGGCGGCCCCGGGTTCGGCGCGCTGATGATCCAGATCGCGCTGTTCATCGCGATCTTCTACTTCCTCTTGATCAGGCCGCAGCGCCGCCAGCGCGAGCAGCACGAGCAGCTGCTCAAGGCCCTGCAGCGCGGGGACAAGGTCGTCACCTCCGGCGGGATCGTGGGCGAGGAGATCCACATCAAGGACGATCAGGTCACGCTTCGCAGCGGCGAATCGCGGCTCGTCGTGATGCGCAGCGGCATCGCGTCGATCACGGAGCACGCCGGCGCCGCGCCGGAGGCCACGCCGGCGTGACGGGCGGCGGCGGCCAGGTCCTCAAGCTGCATCTGCTCGGCTCCCCGATGCTGCGGCAGCAGAGCGCGCCGGTGGCCGACGTCGACGACGACGTCCGCCGGTTGGTCGACGACCTCTTCGCCACGATGCGCGCCGCCCGCGGCGTCGGTCTCGCGGCGAACCAGGTTGGGATCGCGCGGCGCGTCGCGGTCGTGGACGTGAGCGACGACGACCCTCCGCCGCTCGTCCTCATCAACCCGCGTATCCTCGAGCGCGGCGTCGAGACGGACACCGCCGAGGAAGGTTGCCTCTCGATTCCCGACATCTTCGGCGATGTGAAGCGCGCCGCCAGCGTGGTGGTGGAGGCGCTGGACCGAGAGGGCGCGGCGTATCGCGTCACCGCGACGGGCTACAAGGCCCGCGCGATCCAGCACGAGATCGATCACCTCGACGGCATCCTCTTCCTCGATCACCTCAGCGCGGTCAAACGCGGCCTGCTGCTCGCCAAGTGGAAGAAGTCGCGCAAGGGCCAGTCGGGATACGTCAAGGAGGTCACGCCGGAGCCGGCGGGCGAGCTGTAAATGCGCGTGGCCTTTTTCGGGACGCCGGAATTCGCCGCCCCGTCGCTCCGCGCCCTGGTGGGCGAGGGCTTCGATGTCGTGGCGGTCGTCACCCAACCCGACGCGCCGCAGGGCCGCTCGCGCTCGAAGCTGGTGCCGCCGCCGGTCAAGGTTGCCGCCGAAGCCGAAGAGCTCCCCGTCTTCCAGCCGGAGTCGCCGAGTGACGGCGCGTTCATGCTGCGGCTGCGCGAGCGCCGGCCCGACATCGGCGTGGTCGTCGCCTACGGTCACATCCTCCGGAAGGACCTGCTCGAGCTGCCGCCGCGCGGCATGATCAACGTGCACCCCTCCCTGCTGCCCGGCCTGCGCGGCGCGGCGCCGATCGAATGGGCCATCATCCGCGGCTTCGAGACCACCGGCGTCACCATCATGCAGATGGACACCGGGATGGACTCGGGACCGATCCTGCATCAGATCCCGCATCGCATCGATCCCGACGTCACGGGCGGCGAGCTGGCGACCCATCTCGCCGAGGTCGGCGCGCAGGCGCTGATCGAAACGCTGGCACTGCTGGAGCAGAGCGCCGTCGAGCCCGTGCCGCAGAACGACGCGCGAGCGACGTACGCCCCCAAGCTGACGCGCGAGACGGCGCGCATCGACTGGACGATGGAGGCGGTCGCGATCTCGCGACTGGTACGCGCGCTCGATCCGCGGCCCGGCGCCTGGACCGAGCTCGAGGGGCGGGAGCTGAAGCTGTTCACGCCACGTGCCGTTCCCGATCGCGCGGGAGCGCCCGGCGAGATTCTCGACGCGCGCGGGTCGCTCGTCGTCGCGACGGGGGCCGGCGCGGCGCTCGAATTCTTCGAGGTGCAGCCCGCCGGGAAGGCGCGGATGGCCGCCGACGACTGGCTGCGGGGCGCGCGGGTCGACCCGGGACGGCGCCTGACGTGAAGCCGCCGCTGCCGCGGCTGCACGCGATCACCGACGAGCGCATTGCCCGGCGCGCGGACTTACGGGACGTCGCCGGCGCGCTCGCCGACGGTGGCGGGAC
>JBOHSP010000211.1:0-5436 GCA_050733275.1 Gemmatimonadales bacterium | reverse complement strand
CTGAATCGCGTGGGCCTCCGACCGGTCGGGCGGACGACGTAGCGGCCCTGGCCGCCTCCTTGACGCCGCTTACCGCAGCGCGCCTCTTCGGGGGCACAAGGGGGATTCGATGCGGCGATTGGCTGGCGGTGTCCTCGGGTTCATCCTCGTTGCCGCGCCGCTGTCTGCGCAGGCGCTACGCGACAGGATCTCGGAGCTGTTCGTCTTCGCCCCCGGCCAGCAGCCGCTGTTTCTGGGCGGGACCGGCGTCCACGAGAACCATTTCATCACCTCGGCCAGCACGCAAAACGGGATTCTGATCTCGTTCATCAGCAACGCGATCAGCGGCAACGTCGCGGGCATCCCGGTGAGCGCGACCAGCGGGGGCTCCACGTTCCAGTTCGAGGGCGGCGCCCCGGTGCGGTCGTCGCTCTCCTCCGGGCCGGTGTTCGCCGAGCGCGCCCAGACGCTCGGGCGCGGTCGTGTGTTCGTCGGCGCGAACGTGAATCGCCTGCGCTTCGAGACCCTGCGCGGCGTCAGTCTGAACGATCTCCGGGTGAATTTCGTCCATGAGGATGTCGATTCGCCGGCGTGTGACAGCATCGAGGGCAGAGACTGCGCGCCGTACGGGGTGCCGCGACTCGAAAACGACGTGATCGCGTTGCGCCTGGCGATCGACATCGACATGACGGTGACCTCGTTCTTCCTCAGCTTCGGGCTCCTCGATCGCGTGGATATCGGCGTGGCGCTCCCCATCGTGGCGACCTCGCTGCACGGCACGAGCGACGCGCAGATCATCTCGTTCGCCGAATCGACCGCGGCGCACTTTTTCGGCGGCACGCCGGCCGATCCGCAGTTATCCACCTCGCGATCAGTGACTGGGTCCGCGAGCGGCGTCGGCGATATCGCGGTGCGGGTCAAGGTCAACGTGACGCAGACGGAACGAACCAGCTTCGCGCTGCTGAGCGACATCCGCTTTCCCACCGGGAGTGCCGACGATCTCCTCGGATCGGGCCATCTTGTGGCGCGCGGACTGGCGATCCTGTCCGCTCGATTCGGGGCATTCTCCCCTCACGCCAACGTCGGGTTTCTGCTGCGCAACACGGACTCGCAGAACGACGCGGTGCTGGCCACCGTCGGATTCGATCATTTGATGGCATCGTGGGCCACGCTGGCCGTCGATGTGGTGACGGAGCTTCAGGCCGGTGCGAGCCGGGTCGTGTTGCCGGGAATCGTGACCTACGAAGTGCCGTTTCGCCGCACCGTCGAGCCGACCAACATCCCGCATCGGCGCGACGATCTGATCAACGCGTCCTTCGGGTTCAAGTTTCTGACCGGCTCGGGAATCACGATTCTCGCCAATACGCTGTGGCCGCTGAATCGCGGAGGGCTGCGCCCCAGCGTGCTCTGGACGGCGGGACTCGAATACAACTTCTAGGGTGGATCAGCGAATGCTGGTGATGCGCCAGCCGGCGGAGTCCAGGCTGAGGGTCGCCCGGAACGCCGCTGGACGGCGCTCGGGCCGCCCCGTGGTAGCGTTTTCATATTCGTAGACGCCGCTGACGGCCGCATCGGCCGTGGAGCCGGACACGGTGACGGTCGTCACGGTTAGGCGGGCGGTGAGCCGGCGCACCGAGCGAAATAGCTCCTGCCACGCCTGTTCTTGCGCGGGCGTGAGCCCGGGGTAGGCGCGCCGTACCTGCGCCATATCGCGCGATTCGAGGGCTTGACCATAGGCCGCGATCACTCCCTCGATGGCCGCGCGGGGATCGACCGCGGGCGCCGCCGCAGGGGGTGTGGTGTCGCGCAGCGCGCGGGCCCGGCCCAGGCGCTCGGCTTCATTCCACAGGGTCGTGGCCGTGACGAACTGCACCATCGCGTCGGACAGCCGGCCCGCGGCGACGAGCGCTTCCCCTCTCCGCAGCATCGTATCGCCGCGCGCCAGTTCGATGGGCGTCGCCCCCATCTCGAGCGCACGGCGCATCGCGGCGAGTGCCGTCGCCCGCAACGAGCGAACCACGCTGTCCTCCTGCGGCACCGCGGCCCCGCGGGCGATCGATTCGGCCGCGATCGACGGGGCGGCGGGCACCTGCGGAGCGGAGCCCGCGCGCCGGGAAGCGGGCCGGGGCCCTTGGGGCGTCGCAGCCGAGTCCGGGACCGGGCGGACCGCCGCGGGCGGTAATGAGGTGACGGTGTCCGCGACCGGCGGGATCGTCGCCCGTCGCGCCCGCCAGGGGGCAGTCGCCCACACTACCGCGGCAATCCCCGCAATTCCCAGCCCCCACCACAGCGCCGCGCGGCGCCGCCGCAGCGCGACGCGCGGGCGTTTGCGCGGCTTCGCGAGCGCGATCGGACTGGTGGGCGTGTTCATGCCGGCGTGCCGCGCGCGACCGCCGGCTTTGGCGAGTGTGATCATCTCGCTGCGGATCGGATCGTCGTGGCGCAACGAGGGCCGCCCGCACACCGCCACCACATCCTCCATGGACGGCCACCGATCCGCGGGAGCCTTTTCGAGCATCCGCATCACGGCCGTTGCGAGATTGGGCGGACAGTCGGGACGGACCTCGGTCACCGGTCGCGGTCGCTCGTTATAATGCGCGTACATCAGCGCGAGGCTCGAGGTGCTCGGGAACGGAAGCCGGCCTGTCAGCATCTCGTACGCCACCACTCCCAGCGAGTACTGATCGGTGGCCCCGGTCACCTCGCAGGTCGCGCACTGCTCGGGACTCATGTAGGCCGGCGTCCCGACGGTCACGCCCGTCATCGTGAGGCCCTCGGCTTGCTCGACCTTCGCGATTCCGAAGTCCGTGACGACCGCCCACCCCTCCTCGTCCAGCATGATGTTCGCCGATTTGATGTCCCGATGGATGACGCCGTGGCGATGCGCGTAGGCGAGCGCATCGCCCACGTGGGCGAGAATCGTCTGCACCATGGGAATCGGCAGCGCGCCGACGTCGTGAATGACCGCATCGAGACTGCGGCCCGCGACGTACTTCATGACGAAACACAGCAGGCGCTCGCTTTCCTTCACCGCGTAAATCGGGATGATGTGGGGATGGCTGAGCGCCGCCGCCGTGCGCGCCTCGCGCTTGAACCGCTCCACCATGCCTTCTCCCATCAGCAGCAAGGCCGGCGCCAGCACCTTGATCGCCACCTTGCGGTCGAGCGGGAGATCGTGCGCCAGGTAGACCGTCGCCATCCCGCCGCGGCCCAGCTCGCCGAGGATGTCGTACTCCCCCAGGGTCGCGCGGCGCAACGCGTCGAGCATCGCATTGGGCCCGGCTTGGGGCGCCCCCATGGGCGCGGTCCCGGCGGCACCCGCCCCCGCCATCGGAATGCCCGTCCCGCAGCGCGGGCAGAACGCGGCGTCCGCGCCCAGGCTCACGCCGCATCGCGGACAGGAACCGATTGCGTTATTCACGGGATCCATGGCGGCACAGAATCTAGCACTTCTGGGGGCTAGGGGCTGGGGGCTGGGGCTAGCCCCGAGTCCCGAGTCAGCGTAAGCTCCCATCCACACGACTTTCCCGGGTGATACCAACATGCGCGCGCGCCTCGCGTTCCTCGCCGCCGTCGTTCTCGCCGTCCCTGCGGCTGCACAAGCCGTAGCGCCTTCCCGTTCCTCGGTCACCACGCCCCGCGAAGCCCTGGGCTTCGACATCGGCGACGATTATCGCCTCGCCACCTATACCGAGCTCGCGTCCTGGTGGGAGCGGCTCGCGCAAGAGTCTCCCCGGATGGTGCTCGACACTATCGGCCGCACCGCCGAAGGACGCGTGCAGCTCATGGCGATCGTCACGGCGCCGGAGAACCACCGCCGGCTGGCGCGCTACCGGGAGATCGCGCGGCGCCTGGCCCTGGCCGAGGGCCTCACCGACGCGGAGGCGCGCGCGCTCGCCGCCGAGGGCAAGGCGGTGGTGTGGATCGACGGCGGCCTGCACGCCACGGAGGTGCTCGGCGCCCATCAGTTGATGGAGCTGGTCTATCAGATGGTCAGCCGGAACGACCCGGAAACCCAGCGCTTCCTGCGCGACGTGATCCTGCTGGCGGTGCACGCCAACCCCGACGGCATGGAGCTGGTCTCGAGCTGGTACATGCGGGAGCCCGATACGCTGCAGCGCCGCACGGGGAACATCCCGCGGCTGTATCAGAAGTACATCGGCCACGACAACAACCGCGACTTCTACCTGGTGAGCCAGCCGGAAACGAAAAACATGGCGCGGGTGCTGTTCCGGGAGTGGTTTCCGCAGATCGTCTACAATCATCATCAGACGGGCCCCGCCGGGACCGTGCTGTTCGCCCCGCCGTTCCGCGATCCCTTCAACTACGTATACGATCCGCTCGTCCCGCTCGGCATCGACGCCGTGGGGGCCGCGATGCACGGCCGCCTGGTCGCCGAAGGGAAGCCGGGCGCGACGATGCGGCGCGGCGCAAGCTACTCCACCTGGTGGAACGGGGGCCTGCGGACCACCACGTACTTCCACAACATGATCGGGCTGCTCACCGAGACGATCGGCAACCCCACGCCGATGGAGATCCCCTTCGTCCCCGATCGGCAATTGCCGAACGGCGACTACCCGGCGCCGATCACGCCGCAGCCCTGGCACTTCCGGCAATCGGTCGAGTACTCGATCACCGCCAATCGGGCAGTGCTGGACTACGCCTCGCGCTACCGCGAGACGCTCCTGCTCAACATCTACCGCATGGGGCGCAACTCCATCGAGCGCGGCAGCCGGAACCACTGGACCATGTACCCGCGGAGGATCGAGGCCGTCGAGGCCGCGCTGCGGCGCGACTCGGTCCGCAGCAACCGGGCGCCGGCCCGCTACTTCGCGCTGCTGCGCGATCCCGCGAACCGCGATCCGCGCGGCTACATTTTGCCGGCCGATCAGCCCGACTTCCCGACCGCCACGAAGTTCGTGAACGCCCTCATCAAGAACGGCATCGCGGTGCAGCGCGCCACCCGGGCCTTCGAGGTCGGCGGGAAGCGCTATCCCGCGGGCTCCTACGTGGTGAAGACGGCCCAGGCATTCCGGCCCCACATCCTCGACATGTTCGAGCCGCAGGACCACCCCAACGATTTCCGGTACGCCGGCGGCCCGCCCATCCCGCCCTACGACAATGCCGGCTATACGCTGGCCTACCAGATGGGCGTGCAGTTCGACCGCATTCTCGACGGCTTCGACGGCCCCTTCGAGCGCATCGAGGGACTCGCCACGCCGCCGCCGGGAACCGTCTCCGCCGCGCAGAACGCGGCCGGCTTCCTGGTACGGCACGAAGTCAACGACGCCGCGCTGGCGACGAACCGCCTGCTGGCCCGCCAGCAGGCGGTGTTCTGGCTCACCGCGCCCTGGCAGGCGAACGGCCAGACCTATGAGCCGGGCACCATCTACATCCCGCGCACCGCCGCCAGCGCCGCGCTGGCGCGCGACCTGGCCCGGGAGCTGGGCGTGAGCT
>JBOHSP010000210.1:0-4062 GCA_050733275.1 Gemmatimonadales bacterium | reverse complement strand
GCCGGTAACGGCGGGCGCGCGGGCGCGCGGCCGCGGGCGCGACCCCGCCGTTGGGTGTAGTTTTCCGCCAATCGCCACCGGGGTGAGAGGATGCTACGAGAGTGTGTCGCCATCGTCGTGCTCGCTGTCCTGGCGATTGGCGCCTTGCTGTGGGTGGTTCGCGCGCTGCGGCACTCGCTCGCGCGGGAGCGCAGGCTGGCGCGCACCGACGACCTCACCGGCGTGCGCAACGCCCGCGCGTTCCACGAAGCCGCCACCGCGGAAATCGAGCGCGCCCGCCGCTACCAGCATCCCTTCAGCGTGGCCAGCATCGACCTCGGCACCCGGGTCGGCGACGAGCTGGTGCGGACGGCCGCCGTCGCCTTACGCTCCGCCCTGCGCGCCACCGATTTCGTCGCGCGCCTGGGGCGCGACGAATTCATCGCGCTGCTGCCCGAGACGTCCTCGGCGGCCGCGCGCATCGTCCTCGGGAAGCTGCACGCCGGCCTCGCCGACCTGCGCGCGTCCGACGGCCGGACCGCTACCGTGCGCGTCGGCGGCGTCACCTTCCTCAATCCCCCCCGCGGCGTGGAGGAGATCGTGCGCGCCACGGACGAGCGCATCGCGGAAGCCCGGGCCACGGGCCAGGTCTCTCACCTGACGTGGAACGCGGTGCCCTCGGCCGACACGCGATGACGCGGCACAACGTCGCGAGCGGCGCGCCGTGGGAGGGGGTCGTGGGCTACTCGCGCGCCGTGCGGGTCGGCCGGGTCGTCCACGTCGCGGGCACCACGGCCACGGGACCCGATGGCCGGATCGTCGGGTCGGGCGATCCGTACGCCCAGGCGGTCCGGGCGCTCGACAACATCGGCCGGGCGCTGGAGCAGGCCGGCGCGCGCCTGGCCGACGTGGTGCGTACGCGGATGTACGTCACCGACATCACCCACTGGGAAGCCGTGGGGCGGGCGCATGGCGAGGTGTTCCGCGAGATTCGGCCCGCCGCGACCCTGGTGGCCGTCTCCCGTCTCGTGGATCCCGCGATGCTGGTGGAGATCGAAGCCGAAGCCATCGTCGAGGAATGAAGATCGTCATCGGCGGCGCCAGCGGATTCATCGGCTCGGTGCTCGCCCCGCGGCTCCGCGCCGCCGGGCACGACGTGGTCCCGCTGGTGCGGCGCCCGCTGCGCGCCGGCGAGCGGGCGATCGCCTGGGACCCGGGTCGCGGCCAGCTCGATCCCCGCGATCTCCGGGGCAGCGACGTCGTCGTCAATCTCGCCGGCGAAAACGTGTTCGGCCGCTGGACCGCGGCGAAGAAGCGCCGCATCCGCGCGAGCCGCGTGGACAGCACGCGCCTCGTGAGCGACGGGATCGCGCAGCTCGCCCCGCGGCCCCAGCTGTTCCTGGCCGCGTCGGCCGTCGGCTACTACGGAAACCGTGGCGCCGAGACGCTGACGGAGGCGAGCGCCCCGGGCGACGATTTCCTCGCGGCCGTGGCACGCGACTGGGAGGCCGCCACCGCGCCGGCCGCGCGCGCCGGGATTCGCGTGGTCAACATGCGGTTCGGCGTGGTGCTGGGCGGCGGCGGCGCGCTCGCCCGCCTCCTGCCCCCGTTTCGCCTGGGCGTCGGCGGGCCGATCGGCAGCGGGGCGCAATACTTCAGCTGGATCGCGATGGACGACCTGCTCGCGGCCGTGCTGCATCTCCTCGATACCAGCGCGCTGCGCGGTCCCGTGAACCTCACCGCCCCGCGCCCCGTGACGAATCGGGAATTCGTGCGCGCGCTGGGACGCGTGCTCGGCCGCCCCGCCGTCGTTCCGGTGCCGGCGTTCGCGTTGCGCCTCGCGTTCGGCGCGGAGGGCGCCGAGATGCTGCGCTCGGGTCAGCGGGTGCTGCCCGCCAACCTGCTCGCCTCGGGATTCGCGTTCCACTACCCGGATATCGAAGACGCGCTCCGCCACGTGCTCGGCCGATCGGCGGCCTAGCCGCGGCCGCCTGCTTGCCGCGAGGCGCGGCCGTTCGTAGTATCGGGCACCATGGCGCTCCCCGAACCATACGACAGCGGCGATTACGAGGCGGCCGACTCCGGTCCCGAGGTTTCCGTGCGCTCCCGGACCGTCGCGCTGCTGCTGGGATTCGTGGGAGGAATCCTCGGCCTCCATCGGTTCTACGTGGGGAAGCCGGGCTCCGCGGTCGCGATGATCGTCACGCTCGGAGGGCTCGGCATCTGGTGGCTGTACGACATGGTGCTCATCGTGGCGGGTGAGTTCCGGGACGCGAAAGATCTGCCGCTGCGCAGTTGGGGCGTGGAAGACGCGCGCCGCCGCGGAGTCTCGGGGCACGCGGAACGCCGCCTCGAGGAGCTGGAAGACCGGTGCGAGTCCCTGCGGACGCAGCTCGACGACCTCGCCGAGCGCGTGGACTTCGCCGAACGCATGCTCGCGCAGCAGCGCGAGCGCCCGTCGCTCCCGCCGTCGGCCCGCGGCTGAGCGCCCCCGCATGAAGATCGCGGTTCCGCAGGAAGCGGCGCCCCACGAGCGCCGCGTGGCGCTGGTGCCGGGGGCGGTGGCGTCGCTGGCGAAGGCCGGGCTCGAGATTCTGGTCGAGGCGGGAGCGGGCGATGCGGCGTTCTGCCCCGATGAGGCCTACCGCGCCGCCGGCGCGGCCCTGCGGGCCGACCGGGCGGCCCTGCTCGTCGAGGCCGACCTCGTGGTCGGGGTGCAGCCGCTTCCCGCCGCCGATGTCGGGCGGATGCGCGAGGGGGCCGCGCTCGTGGCGCTGTTCCCGCCGGGCGCCGACGGGCCGCTCGCCCCGCAGCTCGCGGCGCGCCGGCTGTCGGCATTCAATCTCGCGTGGCTGCCGCGGATTACACGGGCCCAACCCATGGACGCGCTGTCGTCGCAGGCGACCGTCGCCGGCTACAAGGCGGTGCTGCTCGCGGCGGGCGCCGCCCCGCGCGTGTTCCCGATGCTCGTCACCGCGGCCGGCACGCTGGCCCCCGCGCGCGCGCTGATCCTCGGCGCCGGTGTCGCCGGCCTGCAGGCGATCGCGACCGCGCGGCGTCTGGGCGCGGTGGTGTCGGCGTTCGACGTGCGGCCGGCGGTCAAGGAGCAGGTGGAGAGCCTGGGGGCGACGTTTCTCGCGCTCGAGATCGGCGAACAGGCGGAGGCGGCTGGGGGATACGCGAAGGCGCTGTCGGCCGACGCCCATGAGCGGGAGCAGGCGTTCATCGCCGAGCATGTGCGGGCCGCGGACGTCGTGATCACGACGGCGCAGATTCCCGGCCGGCCCGCGCCCCGCCTGATCACGGCGGCCGCGGTGCGGGCGATGAAGCCGGGTTCCGTCATCGTCGATCTCGCCGCGGAGACGGGTGGCAACTGCGAGCTGACCACGCCGGGCAGCGAGGTGCGGCACGGCGGCGTGGCGATCCTGGGCCCCGTCAACCTGCCGAGTACCCTGCCGTTTCACGCCAGCCAGATGTACGCCAAGAACATCGCCAGCTTCGTTCTCCATCTCGTGACGCAGGGGACGCTGCGCGTCGATCTCACGGATGAGATCACGCGCGCGACCTGCGTCACGCACGCCGGGGAGGTGCGCCGCCCGTGAGCGATCTCGTCGTCCTCGTCGTCATCTTCACCCTCGCGATGTTCGTCGGCTTCGAGGTGATCACCAAGGTCCCCCCGACGCTGCACACGCCGCTGATGTCGGGCTCGAACGCCATCTCCGGGATCACGATCGTGGGCGCGCTCATCGTGTCGGGGCTGGGCGCGACGCGGCTCGCCGCCATCCTGGGCGTCATCGCGGTGGCGTTCGCCATGATCAACGTGGTCGGCGGATACGCCGTGACCGACCGCATGCTGCGCATGTTCAAGAAGGGGCCCCGCGAGCGGTGAGCGCCTGGATGCAGCTCGCCTATCTCGTCGCCGCGGTGCTGTTCATCGTCGGCCTGAAGCGGCTGTCGCATCCCGCCACCGCGCGCGGCGGCAATACGATCTCCGCGGTCGGCATGTTGATCGCGATCGTGACCACGCTGTTCGACCAGCAGATCCTGAGCTTCGAGCTGATCGCGCTGGGCGCCGTGCTCGGG
>JBOHSP010000209.1:0-4331 GCA_050733275.1 Gemmatimonadales bacterium | reverse complement strand
GACGTACGCGGTCATACTCGAAGACATCATACGGCCGACCATCCACCAGCTCGCCCTGATCGGGGCTCCCTATACCGGCCTCCTCTACGCTGGCGTGATGGTTACAGACACGGGCCCGAAGGCACTTGAATTCAACTGCCGCTTCGGCGACCCCGAAACGCAGGCCGTGCTCCCGGCGCTCGGGCCCGGCCTGACGGCGCATCTGGCGGCGATCGCGGAGGGGCGGTGGCGCGCGCCGGCCACGCCGGCGCTCGCCGTCGAGCGGACCGCGGTGACGACGGTCCTCGCCGCCCCCGGGTATCCGGAGCAGCCCGAGACCGGAGCGGCGATCGAGCTGCCGGACCTGGCCGGCGCGGACGTGCTGGTATTCCATGCCGGCACCGTGCGCGACGCCAGCGGTACCCTGCGCACCGCCGGCGGCCGGGTGTTGGCGGTGACCGGGCTGGCGCGGGACGTGGCCGCTGCCGCGGGCGTGAGCCGGGCGACCTGCGAGCGGATCCGGTTTGCGGGCAAGACCTGGCGCCGGGACATCAGCGCGCGCGAGCTCCGGAGAGAGCGTGCCGGAGTTGCCTGAGGTCGAGACCATCGTGCGCGAGCTGGCACCGCGCCTCGAGGGCGAGCGCATCACGCGCACCGAGCTCAGGAAACGCGACGTGCTCCGCAAGGTCTCCAAGCCGCGGCTGTTGCGCACGCTGCGCGGCAATACCATCGACCAGGTGACGCGCCGCGCCAAGCACGCCGTGTTCCGGCTGTCCAGCGGGCACCGACTGATCATCCAGCCGCGGATGACGGGCTCGCTCGTGATCCACTCGCGGGCGCTCACGCCCGAGGAGGCGCGCTACGCCGTGCTGGTGTGCACCCTGGGCGACGGCCGGCGCTTCGTGTACCGCGACGTGCGGCGGCTCGGGACGGTGTGGCTGCTCGACGAGAAGGAGTGGCGGGCCTACACGGCGCGCATCGGGCCCGAGCCGCTCGACGACACCTTCACCCCGTTCGCGTTCGCCGAGCGGCTGCGCGGGACCCGCGCGGCGATCAAGAAGGCGATCATGGATCAGCGGCGCATCGCGGGGGTGGGCAACATCTACGCCAACGAGGCGCTGTGGGAAGCGCGGATCGACCCCTCCAAACCCACCCACAAGCTCGCGCTGGACGAGTTCGCCCGGCTACACGAGGCGGTGGTCGGCGTGTTGCAGCGGGCCGTGGCCGCCTCGGGCACGACCGTGCGCGATTATCGGACGGGCATGGGGGAGCCGGGCCGGTTTCAATTCGAGCTGCGCGTCTACGGCCGCGGGGGCCAGCCGTGCGCCCGCTGCGGTACCCGGCTCGCCACCACGCACGCCATCGACGGACGGGCCACGACGTTTTGTCCGAGGTGCCAGCGGTAGACCGGCGCGGCGACGCGACCACGGATCAATCCACAAACGCCCAGAGCAGCTCCCGGCTGCGCGCGTCGAGCGCGGCCACCCTCGCCAGCCGGTACAGATCGCCGGTGAGGTCCCGGATGAGCAGACCACCGTCCGGGAGCCGGCGCGGCCAGTCGTCGAGCCGCGTCTGGAACGAGCGCCGCCCCTGCCCCGTCTCCACCACCCAGCGCCGGATTTCGACCTCCTCGTCGATCTCTACCACCTGCCGGATCTCGAAGATGAACCCCGCCAGCGCGAGCGCGTGCTCGAGCGCCGCGCGTGACGCGGGGTCGAGCTCGGCGGGGTCCCGGATCAGCGCGAACTCGTCGTCGCCCGCGTCCTGCAGCGAGACGAAGCGGGCCGCCTCGGTCCACGGGAAGCAGCGCCGCACCCACACCGCCCGCTCCTCGCCGTCCCGCATCGCCCACAGCGAGCCGTCGGTCCGGATCTCGAGTGTGAGCGGGCCGCGGCCCGTGACGGCCTGCCGGCTGACGATAATGGATTCCATGACGCCTCCTGGGTGCCGGGTGTCGGGTGCCGGGTGCCTGGTGTCACGTCCTGACACCCGACACCAGACACCCGACACCGTTTTTCACGCCAGCATCACCTGCAACTCGTACAGCTTGCGGTATTTGCCGTGCGGCGCCGCCATCAGCTCGGCATGCGTCCCCTGCTCGACGAGCCGGCCGTCCTCGATCACGAACAGCCGCGACGCCTTACGGAGCGTCGAGAGCCGGTGCGCGATCGCGAACACCGTCCGCCCTGCCACCAGCCGCTCCAGCGCCTGCTGGATCTCCCGCTCCGTCTCGGTGTCGACGCTGCTCGTCGCCTCGTCGAGGATCAGGATGCGCGGGTCGTGCAGGATCGCGCGCGCGATCGAGATCCGCTGGCGCTCGCCGCCCGACAGCGTGTGCCCGCGCTCCCCCACGACCGTGTCGTAGCCGTGCTGCAGCTTCGTGACGAACGCGTGCGCGTTCGCCGCCTGCGCGGCCGCGACCGCCTGGTCCAGCGTGGCGTCCGGCAACCCGTAGCGGATGTTCTCCAGCACGGTGCCGTGGAACAGATACGGATCCTGCAACACCATCCCGATCTGCCGCCGGTAGTGGCCCGTATCGAGCCGGGGCAGATCCGTCCCGTCGATGCGAATCACACCGCCCGTCACGTCGTAGAAGCGCGCGATGAGATTCACGATCGTGGTCTTGCCGCCGCCCGACGGCCCCACCAGGCCGATCAGCTCGCCGGGGGCCACGTCGAAGCTCAACCCCCGTAGCACCTGCCGCACGCCGTCGTAGCCAAACGTCACGTGCTCGAACGTGACGCGTCCGCGCACGGGCTGCAGCCGCACGGGCTCGCGCACGTCCCGCACGTCGGGCTCGGTGTCCAGCACCTCGAACACGCGATGCGCAGACGTGGTCGCCCGGTTGATGGTCCGCGCCATCTGCCCGATCACCTCGATCGGCGCCACGAACATCGTCGTGTACAGCAGGAACGAGACGAACGTGCCCACCGGGAGCGCCGCGCCGTCACCCAGCAGCCGCGGCACCGCGACCACCCACACCAGGACGGTGGTCGCGTGCACGCCCAGCATCAGCAGCGGCCAGAACGTGGTCCAGTTGGCGTGAATGCGGTTGAACTCCGCTGTCACGTCCTGGTTACGCTCGCCGAACCGCTCGATCTCGCGCGTCTCCTGGTTGAACGCCTTCACCACCCGGATGCCCGGAATCGTGTCCGACAGCACGTCGGTCACGCGCGACCACTTGCGCCAGGCGCGCAGAAACAGCCGGCTGATCGACTCTCCGTGCCGGTAGATGAGCCAGCAGAACACCGGCACCGGCAGCGCCATCACCAGCCCGAGCCGCCAGTCGAGACTGAGCAGCACGGCGCCAAGCCCGACGAGCATCACCAGCGACAGCGACACGTCCACCACGCCGAATGCCAGGAACTCCCACAGCCGGTCGGTGTCGGCCGAGACCCGCGTGATCAGGCTGCCGGTCCGCTTGCGCGAGAAGAACGCCAGGCTGAGCCGCTGGATGTGCTCGTACAGCTCGGCGCGCAGGTCCCGCGCAACCCATTCGCCGATGATCGCCATCAGCCGCAGGCGCACGACCGCCGCGGCCTGGCGCGCCAGATACACCAACGCCATCGCGGCCACGGCCAGCCACGCGATCTGGGCGGCGCGCCCGAGCGGCAGGGCGCCTTCCTGGGCGGGCCGCACGACCCGGTCGAGCAGGTACCCGGCCAGGTAGGGCGGCACGAGGCTCACCAGCGTGATCGCCGTCGCCGCCGCCATGCCGAGGGTCAGCTGCCGCCGGTAGGGCCGCAAATATCCCAGCAGCCGGCGGATCACCGCCGTCGGCCGCCCGGCCACGAGCGCCTGCGCTTCCCGGATGGGTCGCGCCACGCTATCCGCGTAGACCTGGTCCGCGTCGGCCGGCGGGATCGCCCGGCCCCCGAGCTGCTCCTCGAGCACGAAGCGGATGTTCTCGAACGCGCGCCGCTGGCGGTGGGTATAGCGCACCAGCAGCAGCGCCGGGTCGCCGGGAGCGCCGAGCACGCTCAGGGTGTTCGCCGAGAGTCCCGGCGCCTCGCGCACCCCTTCGATCCGCCCGCGTTCGATGCTGCGCACTTCCCAGCCGTCCCCGCGGCGGGCCGCCAGGGCGAGATGCGTCGGTCCCAGCGCCACCCACGCCTCGGCGAGCCGCAGGCTCTGATCCAGGTCCGCGAGCGCGTAGAGTTGCACCGGCGCGCCGCCCCAGCCGTCCTCGATGCGCCGCCGCAGGTCGGGCGGCAGGCGCGGCGGCTGATCGGTGTAGCGCGCGATGATATGGGCGTCGAGCTGCTGCGTCGTCATGTCCGTGATCCTCGAGTCGTGCTCAACAGAACGGCCTTCCAGGTCTCGCGTAGCACCCGGAAGGCCGGATCACGGCA
>JBOHSP010000208.1:0-1529 GCA_050733275.1 Gemmatimonadales bacterium | reverse complement strand
GGACGGCGCGCGCCGCGCGCCGCGCGGCCAGGTGCCCGAACAGGTGCGGCGAGCGGCGCGCCGCGAAGCGCGACACCCCGGAGAGCCGCTGCACGGCGCGCCGCGCCGCCCGGCGCCCCGCGTCGGCGAACACCAGGTCCGCATCCGGGCGGCGCCCCACGAGCCGCAGCAACGCCTCCACGTGCGACCCGTCCACGCGCACGTCCTTGCGCACGCGCTCCTCGAACTCCGCAAGCTGCATGGCGATGGTGGGAGACAGCCCGAGCCGTTTGACCAGCAGCTCCTCGGCGAATTCCGTGAGCCCATCCTCGACGGGGGTGTCGAGATTCTTGACCGCCTCGAGGACGGCGAGCGGAAGAATGCTGTGAACCACGGCGCGCATAACCTAGCACGCCCTCCCCCATTGCGGAACTCGGGAGCGGGCGCGAGCCTTCTGCAACTATGGACGACAAGCGGTCGAGCTTCGAGCGCGAAGCGTTGGTCCACCTCGACGTGCTGTATCGGGTCGCCCTGCGCCTCTCGGGGAACGCGTCCGACGCTGACGACCTGGTCCAGGAAACGATGCTCAAGGCCTACCGTGCCTGGGACCAGTTCCTCCCGGGATCGAATGCCAAGGCGTGGCTGCTCACGATCCTGCGGCACGCCTTCATTAATGAATACCGGCGCCGCGTCCGGCACCCCGAAACCGTGGACGTGGACGCCATCGAGCCGTTCGCGGTGTTTGCGGATGTGCAGGATGACGATCCGCAGGGGGCGTTCTTCGACCGCATCGTGGACGACGAGGTGCTCCGTGCCATCGACAACCTGCCCGAAGCATTCCGGGAGACGCTCGTGCTGAGCGACGTCGAAGGCCTCTCGTATCAGGAGATCGCCGGGATCCTCCAGGTTCCCGTGGGCACGGTCAAGTCGCGGCTGTTCCGCGCCCGCCAGCTGCTGCAAACCAAGCTGTACGGCTACGCCGTGAGCATGGGATACATCAAAGGAGCTCCGGCATGAACTGTCGCGAGTGCGTGGAGCATCTGTACGATTTCCTCGACCGCGAGCTCACGCCCGAGCTGGAGCGGGAGATCCGCGATCACCTCGAGGGCTGCGCGCCGTGCGAGGAGCAGTTCGATTTCGAGGAGCTGTTCCTCAAGTTCTTGCGCGCGCGCTGCCGCACGCAGGGCGCTCCGCCTGAGCTGAAGCGGCGGGTGCTGCGCGAGCTGTTCGGCGAGTGACGTGGCTGACCGGGCGCGGCGCCGTGGCGGCGCTCGCGGTCGGCGCGGCGACCCTGATCGGAACCGGATGGCGCGGTGTCGCGCTGCTCGCCGCCTTCCTCGTGTCGGGCAGCGTGCTCACCCGGGCGGCGGAGGGCGCGGCGGCGCGACGCACCGGCCGCCAGGTGCTGGCCAACGGCGGCGTGGCCGCCCTGTCGGCGCTCGTTTCCGGTCGAACGTGCGAGCGGCGCGCGCTGCCGGTTCTGGCCGGCGCGCTGGCTGCGGCAACCGCCGATACCTGGGCTACCGAGATCGGCTCGACCGCCTCATCAC